>JASUTC010000065.1 GCA_030445775.1 Thermotogaceae bacterium
GGGAAATCGGTGGCCTTTTACAGATTTGCCGATGATGTCAAAGATGGAATGAACATGGTTGCGGCACACGTGGACGCACCAAGAATAGACTTCAAAACCACACCGTTATATGAAGACAGCGAATTCGCCATGGTCTCTACCCATTATTACGGCGGAATTAAAAAATACCAGTGGTTCAGTATTCCCTTAGCTTTAGACGGTATTGTCATAAAAGGTAACGGAGAAAAAGTAGACATCAGAATCGGTTTTGACGATGATGATCCGGTATTTGTTATCTCGGATTTATTACCCCATCTTGACCGAAAAAAGGGTGATGTGAACGAGGCTTTTAACGCCAACACATTAAACTTGATCATTGGTTCAAGGGCGATCACTTATAACACAGAAGACAAGGTAAAAGATCCCGTTTTATTGAACGTCTTAAACCTTTTAAATGAAAAGTACTCCATCACAGAAGAGGACTTGTTCTCAGCGGAAATAGAAATTGTTCCCGCTCTCAAACCCAGGGATGTTGGTTTTGACAGAAGCATGTTGGGTGCATACGGTCATGATGACAGAGTTTGCTCCTATACCGGTCTAAAAGCCATTATGGACGCAGAAAAGGTAGATCGAACCGCTTGCGTTTTATTATTGGATAAAGAAGAAATCGGAAGCGATGGCAGTACCGGTGCCAAGTGCCATTTCTGGAAAAAGGTCCTTAACGCTGTAAAAGAAATTTATAAACTGAATACGCCCCTCGAAGTCATCATCGAACGATCCACCATGCTGTCAGGAGATGTGGCTCCTGCCATCAACCCGAATTTTAAAGAAGTCCATGACGTGAAAAACGCCACAAAATTAGGTTACGGTATGGCCTTTGTGAAATACACAGGAGTCCGTGGAAAAGGCGGAGCAAATGACGCCGACGCTGAAACCCTTGGTGCTTTAAGAAACTTTTACAATGCCAACGATGTTAGATGGCAAAACGGAGAAATGGGAAAGGTAGATATCGGCGGTGGTGGAACCGTGGCAAAGTTCTACGCCCAGGAAGGGATTAAAGTAGTGGATGCCGGCGTACCCGTTATTGGCATGCATTCTCCTTTTGAAGTTGTCAGCAAGGCGGATGTCTACGAAACCTATCTGGCTTACAAAACATTCATCGAATCTTTTAAATAAACCTGAGATTACTTTTAAAAAAACTCCCCGCAAGGGGAGTTTTTCTGTTGATGTATTCATAACAGGATTGAAAATTCATTTTCAGAAGAATAATTTCAAGTAATCAAAAAAATCAATTTAGCATTTGTATAAATATTTTACAAGAATATATGATATAATCAAATGTTCAACAGTTTAACATGGCTTTAATTCATTAAAGAGAGCGTGAAATTTAACGATGAAGAAAACGAAATATAGTTATGCGAAACGAATCGTTAACATCTTGAATATATTAAAATCCAACGAAGATGATGCCAGCACCTTTCGAAAGATCTGCGTTGAAATCATGAAAGCCTATCCTTTTATTGACAAGGCCTCATTTTGGTTGGTGAAAGATGATGGTGAACATTTCATCACCGGTGTGGGTTATGAAGATTCACACTATTCTGATATGGTAATTCCACTTGAGAATTCACTTTCTGCAATCGCTCCAGAAGAGGATGTTAAAATCGTTGACTCCGGTTATTTTCCGGAGGGTTTCCCTGAAAAAGTCAAACAGACCATTATAAATACAGGCATCACGGAAGATCGTTCAAAAACCCTGCAAATTCGGCTTAAACCGTTTGGTGATTATTTTGGAGTGTTGTGTTTCGACGTGTTCGATTACACAGATCAATTTGAGGGTGAAATAATCGATGAGATGGAATATACCACAGAAGCAATTAACGCCTTCCTTGAAATAAGAATCACACTGAACAATAAAATGAGTGAAAATCTTTACCGTGATCATCTGGTGGCCAGTATTTCTCATGATGTCAGAACACCATTGACAGTCATTATGGGTTACATTGAACTCATGCAAAGTCTAATGGAAGATAATCCTGAAATATTGGAATTCCTCAACATCATGGAAGATCAGTCCAATTACCTGCTTAATATCATTTCTGATCTGATCACACTTTCCAAGATCAATTCCGGAAATTATACCATCAACCCTCAAAAAACGAATATCAGGGAATTGATTAGCAACACAATGAAGGGGTTGAAGATTTTAGCAAAGAAAAAACAATTAAAATTCACAACCCATATTTCCTCATCTGTTCCAGCAATAAGTTACATTGACAGAACGGCATTAAAGAAGATCTTGAACAATCTGATTGCCAATGCCATCAAATATACGGACCGAGGACAGGTTAGCCTTGAATGTCATCTTGAAAACAAAGACTACATCAAATTTGTCATCTCCGATACCGGTCCCGGTATTGCCAAAGAAAAATTGTCTTCGATTTTCGAGAAGTATTCCCGTGAACAAATGACTATGAGTAAACCCGGAACAGGTCTTGGTTTAAGTATTTGCAAGGAGCTCACAGAAGAATTAAATGGTTCAATATGGGCTCAGAGTATTCTCGGAAAGGGCAGCGAATTCCATTTACTCTTGCCTGTCAACCCGGAAAACACTGTAGATATTGAACATTCAGAAAAAAAAACGAAAAGTTTGTCTTTAAAGGGTAAAAAAATTCTCGTGATAGAAGATGACATTGAAAACCTTCACGTATATGAGCTTGTCCTAAAAAATGCCGGTGCCATTTGCCATTCTTTTACCGATCCTGCCGAAGCGCTTAAAAAATACCTTATTTCCACAAATATCGATTATATTCTGATTGACTTGATTTTGTCAAAAGGTTCTTCATTGGACTTTATCACGGAAATCAGGGGAAAATCCCCGACAAAAAAAATCATCGCTTTTACCGGCAGCTCTGATCCCGAGTTACAACAAAAAGCCATTGACGCTGGCGCTTCTATCGTCTTGCTAAAACCCTTCAGTTTAAAAGAATTATGCGAAAGCCTGGAAGAATAAACTCACATCATAAAGTCAGCTTCTTTTAATTAAAAACAACCCGTAAATGCTATAATGATCATGATAAGGGTGTTATTGACATGAAAAAAGGGGGACTTCAAGATGAAATACAATTTATTTAATTATCCATATGAATCCAAACGCAACTGTTTAGTTTCAAAAAACGGGGTGGTTGCCACTTCCAATCCTTTGGCAGCCCAAGCGGGACTTGAAATACTTCGAAAAGGCGGGAATGCCGTTGACGCAGCAGTGGCAACTGCCATCTGTTTAACCGTCGTTGAACCAACCTCCAATGGAATCGGCGGTGACAATTTTGCCATTATTTCCAAAGGCGATAAACTATACGGAATGAACTCCAGTGGCTATTCTCCAAAAAACCTTTCAATAGAGAAGTTGAAGGAAAAAGGCTTAAAGGAAATTCCGCGTTTCGGTTGGGAAGCAGTGACTGTTCCCGGTGTACCCGCCGGATGGGCAAAATGCTGTGATCAATTTGGAAATCTTACCCTTGAAGAATGTGCCCAACCTGCTATCAAATACGCTCGTGATGGATTTGTATTACAGCCTACCGTTTGTGAAAACTGGAAAAACGCCGCTGAAATTTATCAAAAGGTCTTGAAAGATGAGAAATTTAATCACTGGTTTAAGACCTTCACAAAAAACGGTCAGTCGCCACATGTAGGTGAAATCATTCATTTACCGGACCATGCTGAAACCCTAAAAAAGATCGCAGAAACGGATGCACGTGATTTTTATTCCGGCGAATTGATGCATCAAATCGTTGAGTTTTCCAAACAAACCGGTGGCTATTTTGTTGAAGACGACTTTAAATCCTACAATGCGGATTTGGTTGACCCCATTATGGCCAATTATCGAGGCTATAAAATATGGGAGATCCCCCCGAACGGTCAAGGGTTGATTGCCTTAGAGGCATTATCTATCCTGGAAAAGAAAGACTGCCTGACAAGAGAAGCCGGTTATTTCCACAATGAAATCGAGGCGTTGAAACTGGCATTTGAGGATGGAAAAAAGTACATCACGCAACCTGAATACATGCCCTTTGATTATAAACAATTACTGGATAAGACTTATATAGAAAACAGAGCAGCTATGATATCAGACCATGCTATGGTACCTGAGGCAGGAAATCCCCAACAAAGTGGTACCGTTTACCTGGCAACAGCAGATAAAGAAGGGAACATGGTGTCATTCATCCAAAGTAATTACATGGGTTTTGGCTCCGGATTAGTGGTTCCCGGAACGGGAATTGCCCTTCAAAACAGGGGGCACAGTTTTTCACTGGATGAAACCCGTTACAACAGTCTCAAACCACACAAAAGACCTTATCATACAATTATTCCCGGTTTTATCACCAAAGATTCAACCCCTGTGGGTCCTTTTGGGGTTATGGGAGGCTTTATGCAGCCCCAAGGACACCTCCAGGTCATTTCCAATATGATTGATTTCCAGCTTAATCCCCAATCTGCTCTTGATGCCCCTCGCTGGCAATGGACCGGAGAGAAAAATGTCCTGATCGAAAAGGATTTCACATCCTCAATTGCCCATGAATTGGAAAGAAAGGGGCATAAAATCACCGTCTCTCTGAATGCCAATTTATTTGGAAGAGGTCAAATCATCTTGAAAAACGATGCAGGCGTCTACGTAGCCGGCACTGAAAAGCGTACGGACGGACATATCGCTGTTTGGTAAAAATCGATTACCAATAATAAAATGCAATCATATCTGATTCATCATTTTGGAGGATGACCCCATCCCCATTGTTGTTGTGTATGTAAGCATGACTCCAAATGGTTTCGGTTGCATCAGGTCCGGAAAACACTTTGATAATTTCGCCCGATGCAATACTCACCTTTGAAAACACATACTCATTTTCACCCTTGGTACTGATTAATCGATAACCATCCAGTGAAACAGCCTCACTCCCGTTGTTGACAATTTCCACGTATTCAAGAGCACCTTCATATTGCACATAAGCGATTTCCAAATCTCCTTTTGCTTCATTCATCACAAGTGCAGATGTTTTTCTGTCTTCGGTTTGGTCTTTCTGCTCCACCCGTTGAGAAGAAACCGGTTCTTCCGATTCTTTGTAAAGAGAATCATAATCACGCCATAAACCGTATCCCTTTTCCCTTGCGTATTCTTCAGCCTTAACAAATAGAGACATATAATCTTCATCAAAGGCAAATACCGTATAAGCATGTCCGTACCCGTTGACAATCAGATTGAGATTATGCAAAATCCATTGATCATCCCGCTTATACCAAACATAAGCCAACAACCGATCGTATTTATCCCTGGGATCCCAGTCATAGGTTAAATAAACCGTTGAACCGGTTGGACAAAGGGCCTTGGTGAAATTGCTGGCCTCCTTACCATAAAACTCCACCGGTTTACTGGGATGAACCGTTTCCGGCGTATCCACCCCAATCATTCGTATGGTTTCCTCATACCCGTTGATCCTTACCTTAATGGTATCCCCATCCACATTCTTCACCACATACGCTTCCTCAGGATTCTCCGGCTGCATATTGTATGGCCATTGGTACACCACATCATTGGTTTCGTGGAATGTGAAGATAACGATAAGGGGTAATATGAGGTATAACAGCTTTTTCATCAATTCACTCCTTTTTTGTGTCATTTATTAAGACCATTCCTTTGGATATTTTCTAATTTTTTTATTACTTCTTTATAACACCTGCACCAAACTCCTTAATTCTCTCCGAAAAGCTTTAATATCAGGGCCTCTAAATTTTCCAACACTCACTGATTAGACAAAGAAAAATAATCAAGTGCCAAAAAATACCCTTTAACCCCCAGTCCGCAAATTGTTCCTGTACTAACGGGAGAAATGACACTGGTCCGGCGAAAAGACTCCCTGGCGTGTATATTCGACAAATGGACTTCGATTACAGGAACCTCCAAAATCTCCAAAGCATCTCTTAAAGCATAACTATAATGTGTCAAGGCCCCTGGATTGATGATCAAACCATCGATTTGATCCAGCTGTTTGTGAATGTCGTCAATGATCTCTCCTTCGTGGTTGGATTGGAAACAGCTCATTTGGAGACCCTTCTCTTCAGCGTATTTTTTCACCTGGTTCATCAGTTCGGGAAAATATAATTTCCCATAGTGTTCCGGATTACGCCTTCCCAAAAGGTTCAGGTTTGGACCGTTGATAATATGGATTTTCATAAGTCACATCCCCCTCAAGCCTGAGTATGCATTAGCGTGTTCAGTTTTTCTCTCATGGATTCAAACTGCTTGAAATCCAAAGACTGTCTGCCATCGGATAAGGCCTTTTCCGGATCGGGATGAATCTCCACCATAATCCCATCCGCTCCCGCAGCCCATGAAGCGTATACCATGGCGGGAACTAATTCCCGTTTGCCTGTGGCATGGCTGGGATCAACGATGATTGGCAGATGAGATTCTTCTTTCACATAAGGAACCACTGATAGATCCAATGTATTTCGGGTAACGGTTTCAAAGGTTCTGATTCCCCTCTCGCACAAAATCACATTCGGATTACCATTTGCCATGATATATTCGGCGGATTGAAGAAATTCTTCCGTTCGGTTCATATACCCTCTTTTTAACAAAATGGGTTTGGTAAACTGCCCGCATCTTTCCAATAATCTGAAATTTTGGGCATTTCTCGATCCAATCTGAATGATATCGGCGTATTCTTCCAACCATTCTCTTTCCGACTCCGACATGAGCTCAGTTACCACCTTTAAATGATATTTTTCAGCAGTTTTTTTCAAAATCTTTAAGCCTTCCAACCCAAGACCCTGAAACGAATAAGGAGAGGTTCTGGGCTTAAAGGCTCCTCCCCTTAAAAAAGAGACCCCCTGCTCATTTAAAAACGCCCCAACTTCATCCAACAACGCTTCTGATTCCACTGCACATGGACCGGCAATAATGGCAAACCCGGCACCGATGCGTTGGTCTTCACCAATATCGATCACCGTGGTCTCAGGATGAAACTCCTTTGAAACCAGCTTATACGGTTTAAGAACTTTGACCACCTTATCCACAAAATTCAAATTCTCAAATCGATCCACACTTACATAGGAATCATCACCAATGACACCGATAATCGTCTTTTCCGTTCCCCTTGATACATGTGATTGAAACCCCATCTCCTTAGTAATATCTATGATATGCTCCAAATCCTGTTCCGTGTGATTCTTCTTCAAAATGACAATCATTGACACACCTCCATAAAAAAAGAGTCCCCATCCCGGAGACCCCCAATTTGTATTTTTTCTCCGGAAAACTGAAAAAGAGCAGCCATCCGGAATTGTTTGAATTACGGACGTTTGCTCTTATGATAATAATAAAAATATGTTGTTGAAATTTTACGGTTCATTTGATCACCTTATTCCCACAAAACCTCTACTCTCCGTTTAATTATATCACAGAACCTAAAGTAAAAAGAAATCCCATTTGAAATAAATTCTCCATTGTTGTATACTCTCTTTGATGATTCGGATATCTAACTACGAGGTTGATTGCAATTAGTCATAAAACGAAGAAAAGAATGGCTCTTTTGATTACAACCACAATCGGCATGCTGGTCACGTTTACCTTTAACATCCTGTTGCAGTCCAGATTCAGAGAAGTGGGGGCTTCAATATTTGTGATCAGTTTAATATCCACCGTTAACGGTGGCATGTCAACGATTTCAGGGGCTGTGTGGGGCTCTATTTCAGATGAGCATAAAAACAGAAAACCTCTGCTCCTCTTATCCATTGGCTTAACAGCCATCACGTTTCCCCTTTTTCTTTTAAGTGACAACCCTTTAGTGCTCTTGGTATTTTTGGGAATCTTGGCCTTTTTTAAAAAAGGGTTGCAGCCTATTTCCATGGCATTAGCGACAGAATACGCAGATGATGATATCCGATCCAATTCCAGAGAACTTGCCCTTTTAAACACATCTTTTTCCCTGGGAATGTTTGTGGGAAGGGTTGCCCTATCCTTTTTCTTTTTGGATAACAGTCCAAAAGAGGCAATTATGCTATTCTGCTTCATTTCATGGATTCCTCTAATAACCGGTGTTTTTATCCGTGAAGGAAACCGTAAAACCCAAAAGGAAAAATCAAAAAAGATTTTGCATAGACTCTTTCCTATCGTTTCAGACTATACACCACTTAAAAAGAACGGTCTTTGGGCGATATACTTGGGAAGTTTTATTCGACAATTTGGCATCAGCGGAACCATGGCGGCTATTTTGATCTTTATGACGGAGAATCTTTTACTGTCCTATTCCTTGGCGGTATTACTCTCATCATTAAATCCCATGTTCCAGATGATCTCACATTTGATGTCCGGAAAAATCATCACAAAAACCGGTCCAAGAAAGTCCATGGTGGGAGGGATCTTGTTTTCCAGTTTGACACCCATTCTCTTTTTCCTGGCAACGGATTGGCGACTCATGGCCGCCGGGTATATTTCTCTTGGATTGGCATATGGAGCCTTTATCAATGGGGCTTCCACGTTTATTTCCCTTAACTGCCCTCCAGAGAGAAAGGCAGAGTTCATGGGGATGTTAACTTCTATGCGTTCGTTGGGGGCCATGATTGGTCCTGTTTTCAGTGGAATTATCGCCAATTATTCATTTGATTGGATGTTTATCATCATGAATATCATCATGGTTTTTGCGGCAATGATGGTATTATTGAACACCAAAGAGTAAAGGAGAATCGTATGGGAAAATGGGAGAAGATACTGTCAAATAAGCTATACTCAAGCCTGATTGCCATTGGATGTGCAATCCTTTGGGGAAGTGCCTTTCCGGTTTTAAAAGTGGCCTATGGGGAATTTGGAATAGAAAATGCCGTTTCAGGCAGAATCTTACTGGCGGGAATCCGCTTTTTTCTGGCATCACTCCTCCTTTTTCTCTTTTCCTCGAAATCCAAAGAACGTTTGACCAACCTTGGCTTTAAGAACTACGCTTGCCTGTTTTTGCTTGGCCTCTTTCAAACCACCTTGCAGTATTTCTTCTTTTATAACGGCCTTGCCAATACAACCGGTATCAAAGCGTCCGTTTTAGCCTCCAGTGGAACCTTTTTCATGGTGTTACTGGCTCATTTTGTCTACACTGACGATAAAATGAGCAATGCAAAGACCATCGGCCTGACAACCGGTTTGGTGGGAATCATCATCGTCAACTGGGGTAAGGACTTTACCTGGGTGTTTACCCTTCAAGGTGAGGGATTTCTGATCTTTACGGGCATTGCCAACGCCATTGGCACTATCATTGCCAAAAGAATGGCAAAAGACATCAACCCCTTCAGAGTTTCGGCCTTTCAAATGTTATTTGGTTCTCTTTTATTAATAATCATTTCCTTCCTGTCACAGGAAAAACCATTGCTGCAATTTACTGCATTGGGCACAGGTCTCCTCATTTATTCCGCCTTTTTATCGGCCATTGCCTTTGGATTGTGGTACTCTTTGTTAAAATACCATAAAGCCGGAGAAATCACCATATTCAAATTTATC
>JASUTC010000066.1 GCA_030445775.1 Thermotogaceae bacterium
ATTATCACCGGATAAATAAAGGTAATCCTCAAATTTTAAATTCTCAGCACAATATTGAAGAATCATCGTCGTCTTCCCAACACCACGAGGACCATATATTCCGATCATCCGCTTTTGCCAGGGAATCTCCTTGTACAAACTTCTTTTAAATTCTAATGGGACAGTTTTAATCGTTCGGTTTTGGATATCCAGATATTTTTCGAGATTCATATAATCACCTTATGTGTTAGTTCAGTGTATTATACCATAATAACTTATATTAGTTCATTTCATTGAACTATATTTATGATTCTAACAATAACCAAAAGGAAACCAAAGTGGTAACCAAAGAGTATTCCTGTGCATATGGCTTAAAGAAGTTGCACTAATTACAAGAAACATCAGAACGGTTTCTAGCATACTAACCACGAGAACCAGCCCATTGGTTTTCCGTTGCTATTGGTTTTCCGTTGGTTTAACCTTTGTTTTGTGGTATAATAATGTATTAATCGTTAGATCTATTTTTTTTAATAAACATATTCTTTCTCTTCCAAGTTCTTACACGCTTGAATGTACTTCCAGAATTTGGGTTGAAAAAAAGATGCTGAATGAAGAATTCTTTCTCGAGGTTGGTAACAGTTTTGGAAAAAGATTATCCAAGCATGTAGGCACAAGGCTTTTCGTAACTATTGATTTTTTTGCGTCACACTCCCTTAATTCCAATCACAGCCTTTTGAAAGGTTTCTTCAACAGCGACTAGGAAATCATAACCAAAAAAACAAGCGAGGTGAAAGGAATGAAACACTGGAACGGAAACAATGCAGTGAAGGTCCCGCTCGTCCTTTTGGGCGGGTTGGGAGTTCTTATGCTTCTTTCGGGATGTGGAGGAGGAGCGATCCCTGGATTGGTGGTGATCCAATTTGGAGAAGCGATCCTTGAACAAGCGGTGCGGAACGCGGATGGCTACACCGGAGATCCGGTAGGCCCCATTTCCCCGGAAGATGTTGCTGGGATAACAGGATTGGATATTTCAGGAGATGAAAGTGTAGAACGGGAGAAGGGACAAACGCAAAGGGGAGACCTATCCTCGTTGGTAGGTATTGAATACCTGACCAACTTAGAATGGTTGGATATCAGCTTCAATCAGGTTCAGGATTTGACACCGTTGGAAAACTTGCTCCAACTCGATTGGTTAGAATTCGATCACAACCTTGTGGACGATCTGTCGCCATTGGAGAACCTAACCAACCTTTGGTACCTGAATTTTTGGAACAATGCTGTGGATGACCTCTCTGCACTTGCAAACCTGGATAGCCTTGAACAATTGTATTTCGATGAGAATCAAATCAGCGATATTTCCGTATTGGCTGATAAAACAAACTTGCAGAGGTTGGGGATAGGAGATAACTCAGTTACGAATATTTCCCCACTTGAAAATCTTACAAACCTGGAATACTTGACTTTCTGGGGAAATGGGGTTAGTAATATCTCAGTGCTTGGTGAACTAACCAACCTTTTGGAATTGAGGATTCCGGGTAACCAAATCAGCGATATATCGGTTTTAGCAGATATGGAGAAGCTTATTTTTCTTGATTTGGCGTATAATCTTATTTCAGATATTTCACCTCTTGAAAATCTGAATAACCTTACAGAACTTTACTTATTTGATAATCAGGTAACGGATATTTCCGTACTGGCAGACAAAACCAACTTGCAGAATTTGGGGATAGGAAATAATCAAGTTGCTGATATTTCTTCACTTGAGAGCCTTATCAACTTGGTCAAACTTTGGCTTTGGGGGAATGGTTTCAACGATATCTCTGCTTTAGCAAGCTTGGAAAACCTTGCTGAATTGCATTTCGGAGGTAATCAGGTCACGGACATCAGTGCCCTTGTCGAAAACGCCGGACTCGGAGATGGAGACGAGATCAACATGCAAAACAACAACTTGGACCTGACAACGGGGTCCCAAAACATGAACGATATCAACACGCTGATCGCACGGGGATGTGAAGTGACCTACCAGCCCCAGAATTAATCATCGGTTTCACTTTACCTGTGTTGGATGAAGACATTTACATGGATTTGGAATTCGTGAAATTGATTCAAGAATCAAATTTTCTAAAAGGAGGTATATCATGAAAAAATTGATTTTTATCTGTTTTCTTTTGACTAGTCTTTCTTGTTTTTCTTACTGGAATGACCAATGTTCTATCTTCCTCAATCCGTACCCCAATCAAGCTCCATACCTTGTTACGACAGAAGAAGGGACTGTTTTCAATCCCTTCGCAATTCGTGAAGTACGCTATGCCCTCAATAATCTGGTCAATCGCCAGTATTTATGCGATTGGACATCAGAATTCGTGACCACCCTTCCTACTTTTTTTCCGTCTGGATATTCTCAAATCTATTTTGGCGAAGGAACTGCCTGGCAAGAAGCCGGTTTCTCCTTTGAAGGAAATGAAACGGAGGCTATCCAAACAATTACCCAGGCATTGAACGCTGTGGCGAATCTTCCTCAACATTCGGGTCGGCTGGAAAAGCAAGGCGATGGATTTTGGTACTTCGATGGTGAACAGGTTCAAATAAAAGTCATTGTCCGGGACGACTACCGGGAATACATTGGGAATTACATCGCTGCACAGTTGGAAAAAGCAGGTATCGGAGCCTTTATTCAAATGATTTCTTCCGTGGAAGAAGCCCTTGCGATTGTGTACAATTCGAATCCCGCCGATTTTGAATGGTCTGCATACACTGAAGGCTGGGGAGAAGTCTATCCGCGTCTTTCATACGCTTCTCGCGGGTTTGTTTTTCGCCAAATGTACGCCCCAGCTGGAGGTCACATGCCCGGCAGAAATACAGAGGGGTTTTGGAATTATACAAACGCGGAGTTGGATAAAAAGGCAAATGATTTAATTAATTATAGGTACTTTTCTGACTCTGAAATGAAGAGTTTATACCTCGATGTAGTAAAAGCAGGATTATACGATTCAATACGGATTTTCTTGCTTTTGTTTGAAACCAACTAAGAGAGGAGGGACCAAAATGAGGAGAAGATTCGGAGTTCAAATTTGCCTTGTATGCCTTATTTTCTTGATGAACGCTTGCATGTCAGGTTTAGTTGTGCCAATACCTGACAGAGTTGATGCCGAGACAGATGAGAACGGGAACATTACGGGTGTTTACGAGTTATATGAAGATGAAAACACTATCGAAGAGGTTTTCAAGGAAGCGGATGAAGATGGAACGCTGGTGGTTAAATGGGTTCTACGTACTCAGTTCGATGAAGAAAAGAACACAATTGAAGAAAGATTTACCCATGATGGAATCCTCTCATCGATCAAGATGTTCATTTACAACGATGGGGTATTTTCGAGAAATGGCGATTCGGTTAGCGAAATTGAATATAGAAACGCAGAAAACGAATTGGAGCACCGCGAAGAATTCACGTACGATCAACTTGGAAGGCTCGTTCTCGTCGAACACTGGGATGTTTTTTCTGGTGAGGAAACCAAGAGTTGGCATACCATTTACGTGTATGAGGGAGAACAGAGTGAGCCAATTGAAGAATGGGAGGTTTGCGACCAAGTCGGTTACGTGAACCCAGGTTTTGGAGACAGCACTATGTGGATTACAGAAAAAACCTATGATGAAAATGGGAATCTCATTGAAAAAAGTGCCACTTACGATGGAGATACTTATTACGATATTTTCTTCTACACGTACGATGAGCAAGGAAGATTACTGTCCGAAGAGTACCACCAGGAAGGAACATTTACGTGGGAAAAGAAGTACATCTACGAAGGGGAAGCGCTCCGGAGCATTGAATTGCTTGATAACGAGGAGAATCTCTTAAAAAAGAAAACGTTCGGGTAGATCCAGGCGAATCGAGAAGGAAAAGGGGTAGGTAAAGGGGACTACCCCTTTTTTTAAGGGAGTTCAAATAGACCGTGATATAATCAATTCTCAGAATCCAAGGGGACGGAGTGATCTGGACCCCAAAAACGCAACAGAAAAGGGACCGTATGGTAAACTTTAAAACAAGAAGGAACCTTCTCCTTGGATGACGTTTTTATGCTGCCGTATCCTCAAGCGGTTGACAACTTCCTCCTGATGATGACCGGTGTAATTATTGATTAAACCTTGGAAGAGGATCTTTTCTTTTCTAAAGTGGTATAATCTTAGATATCCTCGCATTAATCAGTTTTTTAGAAGAACAATAAGTGAAACTTAAAAGGAGAGATTCTCAAAATGAAAAAGACTCTTTTAACAATTTGTTTGATTAGTTTAATTGTTTTCGCATTTGGTTATCAGGTACCAGCCAGTAATCCTTGTTCAGCATCAATTAATGAATTGAATACTGCTTATAACAACAATGAAGTCTTTAGAATGCTTATGGATCAGGCATTTGAAAACATGCAACAAGTCCCTCAGGGCTATCTTAAAGGGGGAAATCCTTGGATTGGCAAGGGATTTCAAGACCTTCTCAAATTCCTTGAAGAATGGGCTACTTTTTTACCCCAAGCGGTTGGCAGTACAGATGATGGTCTCACAAATATTCAGAAAATGGATTTGTTTGCCTATAACAACCCCTTTGGACGTGTCGTCTTTCAAACATCTCCCGGAAGGGAACTTTTCAACCAGTTTGTCAAAGAAAGAGGCGAATATATGAACAGTCCTGAGTCTCTGAAATATGTAGCTGGGTGGTTGGCGGATCCCAGAATCGAAAAGGAGGATTATGTGATTCCCGATGAAAGTGCTGCTAATGGTGGTTTTGAACATTTCAATGCCTTTTTTTCCAGAGAGTTGAAGGACCAGGCAGTATCAAGGCCTCAAACGCTTCCGGAAAGAGATTATGTGATTACTGCCCCCACAGATGCGCTAATGAATTCGATTCCAATGACAATTGTTGACAACTCTACAATGATTAAAACGAAAGGTCTACAGGAACTCAATATTCAAGAATTGCTGGCAGGATCAAAATATTGGAAAAGTTTTCTTGGTGGTACAGCCCTTTCTTGTATTTTAATGCCGAATACCTATCACAGATATCATTCGCCGGTTGATGGCAAGGTCATTGAAGCCAGGGTTTTACAAGGAGCGTTGTTGGGGATGGAGGACTTCCCAACTTTTGTTCCAAAAAATGGAAATGTTGGGTATTATGGATCAGACTACAGTGCCTTTGAAAATTATCAGAGAGGTTATTTTATCATTGATACAGGAAAATACGGGTTAGTTGCAGCTATTCCGGTTGGCTTGAGTACAATAGGATCCGTTGTTTTCGAAGAAAAATTTCTGGCACTGACAAAACCCATTCCGGTAAAACGGGGGGATGAGCTGGGTCATTTTCTGTACGGTGGATCTTTGGTTATTCTAGTTTTTGAGCCGGGTAAATATTCTTCTTCAGCCATCCAGGTCAGGCTTGGGAATCAAATTGGAACGTTTGATACGGATACAAATGAATAACTATTAAATAGTAACCACGGAAACGGTTCTTTTGGTTAATTTCTTTTCGCCAAGAGAACCATTCCCGTGGTTACTTTTTTTCCTTCAATCAGCCTTCCTCGCAATTCGGAACCCCAGGTAGTAGCCGCTGTCAGTCGGGAGAGTTTTGCCATGATTCGATACCCGGCAGTACTCATCATCGGTGGCTAATCCTCCCCCTCGTAAAATACGAGAGAAAGAGCTTTCCAGGTTTACCGGATTCTTTCGTGGAGATTTTATATAGTAATCACTAGTATACCAATCCAGGCACCACTCATAAGCGTTACCACTCATATCATACAATCCAATCTCGTTGGGTTCTTTTTGGCCGATGTGATGTGTTCCTCTTCCGGAGTATATAGGATATTCATTGTTCTCGGAATTATCCAAGTACCATCCCACTAGATTCATATCGTTACTTCCGGCAAATTTGTAGTCTGTTTTCGTGTTGATATCGTTCTCTGCTCCTCGGGCTGCGTATTCCCATTCAGCTTCTGTTGGTAAGCGGTAGCCTTCCACTTTTGTGATGTCTGTTGTTTCGTTTCCATTGCTGTCTAATAGGTTCCCGTCTATGTCATACGCTTTAGCCAGGTCTTCTTGAAAGCTCAGCCAATTACAATATTCCATTGTACCCCACCAAGTTACATGTATAACCGGGTAATTATTTTTTCCTTCCGGATTAAGCTTGAATGTGCCATCTATCTTTTCGAATTCACAATAAATATCGTACATGTTGATTACTCTATGTCCATTTAACTTTCCAACTGAGGAAACCCCTGCATCGTTTAGGAATTCAATGAACTCAGCGTTCGTCACCTCGTACTTTCCTATCTCGTAGTCATAGGTCAATTCCACTTCGTGGACAGGTTTTTCATCACTTTCTCCTTCACTATCATCTCTAGTGTTTCCCATCATGAATGTGCCAGCTTTGACGAGGATCATCTCTCCAGCATTGGGAGATTGGGTTACTTCATTCGAAAAACCCACGCTATTCAGGAAAATAACGATTCCTGCTATTAATACCAATAATTTCAGATATTTTTTCATTTTTTCCTCCTTTTTGTAAAACCTGAAGTTCCATTTGAGAGTTTCCATCTTTTTTTGATACATATAACTATAATGTCCAGGATTCTTTTTAATCCGCTTTGAAAGACATTGCATTTAAATATTTTGACAAATTTGTCTCTAATTGAGTATTAACATATTTATTAGTTATGATTTTATTATAGCGCTTTTTTGTTATAAGGAAAGAGCTCCAATTCAGGTGATTCTTATAAACTTACTTTATTAGGTTAACTCATATCCAAACAAAACTTATTTTTATTTTGTCTTACTCTAATATTTTTGGTTTATATTCCCATCGAAAGATTCATCATTCTAAATGGGAGGTTTCATCATGAAAAAAGTATTCTTTACGCTTTTATTGGTTTTATTGGTAAGCACCATGTTCTTTGCACAGGGACCAAAGTACGTATTTTACTTCATCGGAGACGGAATGGCAGTTACACAATCAAACGCAGCACAGCTTCTTCAGAGCTCCCTCACAGATGCTGAAACACCAAAGCTCAACATGTACAAGTTCCCGGTTCAGGGTATGACAACAACACATGCGGCAAACGCTTTTATCACTGACTCAGCAGCTGCAGGTACAGCTCTTGCATCTGGTTACAAAACAAACTCAGGTGTTATCGGACTTGACTCGACACTCAGCAACGTTCTCGAATCAATCTCGGAAAGAGTACACAACATGGGATGGAAAGTTGGAATCATTTCAACCGTTTCAATCGGCCACGCAACACCTGCAGCTTTCTACGCACATCAACCAAGCAGAAGCAGCTACTACGAAATTTCCAGACAGCTTGCTGAAAGCGGATTCGCTTTCTTCGGTGGCGGAGACGTCAGATACCCAAACGGTAAAAAAGGTAACCAGGAAAATATCTATGATTACGCAAGAGAAAACGGATACCAAGTTATTCAGACGCAGGAAGATTACGAAGCATTTGACCCAAAGAACCCTGGAAGCGAAAAAGTATGGATCATCAACGAAGATGTCGATGGTGGTTCAGCTATGCTTTATTCCGTTGACAACGCACCAGCTTTCGACGTTGAAGACATCACAAGAACCGCTATCGATTACCTTGACAACGAAAAAGGTTTCTTCCTCATGGTAGAAGCTGGAAAGATTGACTGGGCATGCCACGCAAACGACGCTGCAGGTTCAATAGGAGACACTATCGCTTTTGACAACGCAATCTCAGCAGCAATGGAATTCTATAGAGAAAATCCCGAAGATACACTCATCGTTGTAACAGGAGACCATCAAACAGGTGGACTCACAATCGGATTCGCAGGAACAAAATACGCTTCAGATCCTTCACTCATCGCTTATCAGAATGGTTCACAGGATGCATTTACAGCTAAGCTTTCAAATATGAAAGACAACGGAGAACTCAACAGCTTTGAAGACGATCTTCTCCCTGTTGTAGAAGAATTCTTCGGACTTTACAAGACAAGCGCAAACGCAGAAAATGAAGCACTTCTTCTTTCAGCCCTCGAAGAAAATAAATTAAGAGCAGCTTTTGAAGCATACGTAAACGGAACGGAAAACACAGATGAATCATACCTTCTCTACGGTGGTTACAATCCAATTGCAATAACAGCTACACATATTCTCAACAACAAGGCAGGCCTGGGATGGACAACTTATTCCCATACAGGCGTTCCAGTTGTAACATACGCAATGGGTAACGGACAGGAAATGTTCTCTGGTTACTACGACAACACAGATATCGCAAAGTACCTTTTCGCACTTGTTAAATAATCATTTGAAACAAAAGATAAAAAATATGCAGCCACCTTTAAAGGTGGCTGTTCTATAGCAGAAGGTGGGTTTAAATGTACAAAATATTTTATAAAGAAAAAAAATCCGAAATATTCTTTATCATTATTCTCCTAATAGTCAATATTGGATTATTGCTTCTTCCAAATTATTATCAGAAAGACACCATCTACAAGTATACCGTCGGGAAAGTCATTTCAATCGATAACTCTCAAGTTGGACAATACGGTATCATTCGTCAGGGGGAACAATATGCTGAAATAGAAGTTCTAAGAGGCGAAAAAAAAGGAGAAAACTTCGAAACCAATAATCAGCTGATTGGAAAGATGGAACTGGACAAGTTTCTCAAACCGGGAGACAAGGTCTACATTGAGATGTTTGATTCCAGAGGAACGACTTATCTCAACGTCGTCGATTTCTACAGGATCGGCACTGAAGGTATTCTGATGGCGATATTCTTCATCATTCTCATCATCTATGCCGGCTGGACGGGCATCAAGACCATTCTTTCTTTCTCCACCTCATTACTGACGATTTGGAAAGTCATGATTCCCATGTTCCTTCAGGGTCATGATCCCGTGTTCCTTGCATTCTGGATCGTCCTTGCCTTGACAGCTGTCGTCATCTTTCTCGTCGGCGGGTTTGAAAAAAAGGGTATCGTCGCATTCCTCGGGGCCGGGTCAGGTATTCTCATCACGCTTGTACTGTCACAACTCTTCGCAGAACCATTTGTCATTAACGGATCTGTGATGACTTTCTCAGAAACGTTACTCAATTCGGGATTTGCCCATCTCAACCTGAATAAACTCTTCCTCGCAAGTGTCTTTATTGGCAGTTCAGGAGCTGTAATGGACATTGGAATGGATCTTTCCGCTTCCATGAAAGAAGTTGTCGACAAACATCCTCAAATAACGATTAAAGAGCTCACATTATCCGGTTTCAACGTGGGACGAGCCGTTGTCGGAACGATGAGCACCACTTTGCTCTTTGCCTATGCCGGGGGATATTTGACACTGCTGATGGCATTCATGGCACAGGGTGTCAGCATGGGGGCAATGCTGAACCTTAATTATTTTTCATCGTAACCAAAGGGACGGTTCTAGTGGTTAGTCCATCCTTTCTTTAGCACCTTCTAAAGAAATCGTTCAGGCGTTAACGATAGGCAGTAAACTACTAAGGACGACATACCGACTAATGCCTGTTATTCTTGAAATTTGGCGTTCAGAAAGACCTTTTTTCAGAAGGAATTTGAGGCACTTTGATCTTTTTTTGCCTTCAAAATGGTTCAATTATCTGGAGGATGCTACCGCATATTTTTTCTTGATCAGTTTGATGGCTTCTTTATCACTAATGGTTCTTCTTTCACTTATGTCCAGGCATTCATCGTCAGTTTTGGTTTCATTAAAAACTTTAAAATCATCAATGGCATTAGTCCGGTTTTCATCGAACAATTTCAACACAAAATCTTTATCTACATATTGATCATTCGTCAATCCCAAATATTCCGAATAACTACTCCAAGTGAATTCTTCAAGAGTTTGAACTATTCCAGCCTTTATAGGATTTTGATGGATATAGCGTAAAACAGCAAACAAATAAGCATCCGTTTCAACGACTTCACTTT
>JASUTC010000067.1 GCA_030445775.1 Thermotogaceae bacterium
CAGATATTTCAAAAGGCTTGACGTTGTAATAACTGTCAACGAAGTATTGATCGGTTAATAAAAAGATCGGTGTCTGGAATTCATCAGCCATTTCAATCGTATACCCTGAGAGTTTAAAAGCACTTTCGATGGTTGCCGGAGCAAAAATGGCTCTTGGGAAGTCGCCGTGACCTGAGTAAAGTGCCAAATTCAGATCGCCCTGTTCGGTTCTTGTGGGAAGTCCCGTAGCCGGACCCGGCCGCTGTGCAATGTGAATAACAACAGGTGTTTCGGTGATCCCGGCAAGACTGATGCCCTCGCTCATCAGGGCAAGCCCTCCTCCAGAAGTGGTGACAAAGGGACGTGCCCCTGCAAAGGAAGCACCACAGGCCATGTTAATGGCCGCTATCTCATCTTCCGCCTGTTCCACCACAAGCCCAAACTTTTTCGCCCGTTGTGCAAAGGCTATTAAAACAGTTGTGGATGGAGACATGGGATAAGAAGACACAAAATCCGCTCCAGCGTTGATGCCCCCCAATGCAACAGCATCTGCGCCGTTGATTAAAAGATTTTGGCTTAAGTCTGATGAGGATTTGGGAACACTCTCAAACTCTATTTTCTCCGATTCCTCATACCCTTTCAGAAAGGCCTGTTTGTTTTCTTGGGAGACCTTTTCACCCTTTCTTTTAAACGTTTCAAAAACAAAATCCGCCGCTTTGTCCTTGTCCACATCAAAAACCCCACATAAAGTGCCAACGGCAACGGTGTTCGTATACAGCTTGTTGCCGATTTCTTTTGCGATATCGCTAAATGCGATCTCATATTTCCTGTTCGAACCAAAATCATAATCCATATTGTCTTTTTCACCAATGACCATCGTGTTTTCGGTGAATCTGTCAACATGTCGTTCAATGGCGTTTTTGTTGATGGGGACGAAAATATCAACGTAATGTTTGTAACCTCTGACTTTTGATTGACCAACTCTTATCTCTGTGGAATTGTTACCACCTCTAACCCTTGACATAACTTCTTTTGTGGCGTATACGTTGTAGGAATTGTTTTTCAGGATTTTTGTCAACAATTTTTCAACAGTTTGAATGCCCATACCGGCCGCACCGCTTAGACAAATGGTACAATGATCCATTTAATCACACCCTTTATAGTGTTATTTACTGAAAAGATTCTTGCATACTATTAAATGACGCAAAAGTAAGGGCTGTTAATACATGTGTTCTTGATTTGTATAAGTATTGGATGGGTGAATAAAGTTTTAAAGGACAGATTATCAAGTTTTATTCGTTTTCAACAAAAATGGGATTCGATAGAAAAACCAAATCATTGTTCTTGCCAATTCCCAGCAAAATAACAAAATCTTTCTCTTGAATATCTTTGATAATCAAAAAATCATTGTTTTTCTCAAGGCTGTTCATGCTGTGAATATTTCGAACCAAAAAGGCCACGTGCAAGGAAAAAGGAAACCAACTTCAGAGAGAAATGTTACCATCCATCTCGGAAAGGGAATCCTTCTATTGAAAAAACAGATATTGATTCAAAAAGGATTTGAAAACAAAACAACCATCTTCCCAGCTGTAACGCCGGAAAGATGGTGAATGGCTATTGTGTATGACTGTTGAAAGACCTTTTCAAACCATGACGCTCACGCATGGAAATATCGCCATGGATATGAATTTCATGATTATTGTGTTGGACACAATGCATTGAAGGGCACTTTCCAAACGTAATCAGTGGCGTATTTGGTTGTTATCAGATATTTTTTTGCCGCTGATTCATAGAGTATATACAATAATCCATCTTTAATCAAGATTCCCTCGGACATTGGAAGAGCCTTGAATTCACAGATTTGATTTTGAAGGGTTAAAACCCAGAGCGGAATATCTTGTTGATTGACGGAGACAGTCATGTCAGGGTTTTTGGATAAGACATCTTCAAAGATCAACAATCTGGAGTCGTTGGTTCTGCCATAGGAAAGACTTAAACAGATGTTTGAATCTTCAGAGAAAGTCACTCCCTGTACAATATCGGGGATTGAGATGATGTAATCGGGTGTTAGTGGGATTTGCTCTTCTTCATTTGCCATCACAGGCAGGTCGGTTTTATCATCCAACTTGAGGCCAACCATCCAGGAATGATTGGTGTAGCCATCGTCTCTTTTCACATAATGGCTCCTGTCTGTCAGATAATTATTTGCATGGAAAAACTCCCCGATCCATAAAACTCCTTTGTCGTGTTTTATGAAGGAGGCTTTTGTACCGGCATTGTATCTGTCAATAATCCTGATCTCATCCCCATCAGATACTGAAAAGATGGTTGCCAAAGGAATTCGCCTG
Source organism: Thermotogaceae bacterium (assembly GCA_030445775.1). GTDB lineage: Bacteria > Thermotogota > Thermotogae > MWEM01 > MWEM01 > JASUTC01. Next base: position 2,328 of record JASUTC010000067.1, read on the forward strand.
ATAAAGCCTCCCGATGAGATCCAGAGGTTGGATTTGCTGATGGCGACACCTCCTGCATGCCCGGTGTATTCAGTGCCATCCTCATTGAGGATTTTCAACCCTTTGACCAATTGGCCTGTGGCAGCATCCAGAAAGGTCAATATGCTTGCTCCTTTTGCTTGGTAATAGGAGATGACAATCCAGTCTTTTTCCGTAACATAAGCCATTCCCTGAGGGATGAACTCCTCTTTCAATGCAGGAATAAGATAAGCCTTCTCGCTGATCTCTAGATATTGGTCATATTCACGAAAGAAATTGGTTGTTCTTTCCTTGACGACTGATTCTTGCGTTATAAAAGAAAAACCAAAAAGAACGAAAATAAGTAGCATCAATATTATAAGAGACTTTTTTTTCATTTTACCTCCTAAATAACAAAAGCCGGATTTCTCCGGCTTTTGTACACAAGATTCTTACCAGTAATAATCGTCAAGAATTTCCTGGCAAGTTTCCTGTGTTCTCTTTAATAACGCGTCACAATCAGCGTCTGTGTCTGTGATAATGGTATGGAATGTATCCGTAAATTCTGCAAGGACTTCTCTGTAAGGTCCAAACCATGGTCTTCTTATTGCTCTGTTCATCAATTGGTCGTAAGTGACACCCTTAATAGGTACTTTGGCAAGTTCTGCCTGCATCTCTGGAGAGTTGAAGGCTGATTTTCTGCTGGCCATGTAACCAGTATTCAGTGCCCAGCGTAGTGTGTTTTCTTTTGAGCTGAGGAATTTCAACAATTTCCATCCGGCTTCTTTTTCTGCTTCGGGCCTGTCTTTAAACATATAGACATTTGCTCCGCCTATTGGAACCTTTGAACCGCCTTGTTCGGGCATTTCAAAAGCGCCAACTTCCCATCCGGCATTTGCCAGGAGATATTCAATACTACCGGTTGAGCGTTGTGTTAATCCTATCCTACCGGATAAATCAAGGTCGCTTCCGCCACTGGCAACCCAAACCCAAACTTTATCAGCGATGGCTTTTTGAAGGAATTCCAAAGCGGCAACATTTTCAGGAGAATAGATGAGCATCTCTCTACCATCTTCGGATATGATTTCTCCTCCCCAGGACCACAGGTATTGTTCCAGTATCCAGTCGGATGTGGAGAATCTCAAACCATAATATTCATCTCCAAGTGCTGATATGGCTTCGGATACATCATAAACATCCTGCCAGGTAACTGGGCGTTTTTCCGGATCAAGTCCTGCCTGTCTGAATAGATCTTTGTTGATGTATAAAAGTGGTGTGCTTGGATTCAACGGGAAGGCAATCAATTGACCGTCATAGGTTTGTGCAGTGATAAAGGCTTCAAAAAAGTCATCCATTTGAGCTTTAAATTCCGGTTCGCGGTTAATGAATTTGGTGAGACTTTCAAAGGCATCTCCGTCGACAAATTGTCCAATTCTGCTTTGTTCAATCTGTGCGATGGTTGGAAGATCATTCGCAACCATTGCAGCCAAGAGTTTTGTCATTGTGTCTGTGTAAGAGCCTGAATAAACAGCCTCTACTTCAATTTCGCCTTTGTGCAGTTCGTTAAACTCTTCAATAATGTCCAGCAACGTCTGTGAGTACACACCTGTCTGAGAATACCAGATAGAAACCTTGACTGGCGCGGCAATACATAGTAAAGCAACGAGCAAAAACAACAATACAAAAACAAGTTTCTTCATAATAAAACCTCCTTTAGTTATCCTTTGATTCCGATTCCCCTTATACCTTCAACGTATTGTTTCTGAATGAAGAAGAAGAAGATAATGATGGGGACAACAGCGACAGTTGTTGCGGCCATTTTCCAAGTCCATTGGGTCATCCAATCACTTGAAAACTGGGATAAACCTACCTGTATCATTTGTTTCTTTGAATCGTTTATTGCAACAAGAGGCCAGAGATACGAATTCCAACTTGCTAAAAAAGAGAATATGGCAGTCGTCCATAACGCTGGTAGAGAAAGGGGTAAAATGACCTTCCAGAAAATTTGCAGTCTGCTGGCTCCATCCATGAGTGCGGCATCTTCAAGTTCATCCGGTATTCCCAGAAAGAATTGTCTTAACAAGAAGATACCAAATGCACTGGATGCAAAGGGGAAAATTTGTGATTGATAGGTATCCACTAATCCCATGCTATTGATAATGATGTATAGGGGGATGATGATGACCTCTCTGGGTATCATTAGGGTTCCAATCAATATGATAAAAATGACATCTCTTCCTTTGAATTTAAATCTCGACAAGCCATAGGCAGCCAGACTGTTAAGAATTAACTGCAGGACAGTAACTGAGCCGGCAACGAAGAGAGTGTTCAACAGGAGACGTGTTAAGGGCATCAGGCTGAAAGCACCTTTATAATTTTCAAAACTGAAAAGCGTGGGATAGAACTTGATTGGCCAGGAAAAAACCTCTTCTTCGGTTTTGAAAGATGTGATTACCATCCATAAAAAGGGAAGATTTATCATGATCATCACTGCCACCAGTATCAGATAAATGATGATTCTTTTCGTTAAAGCGGGTTTTCTCGTCATTTGTAGAATGTCCTCCTTTTACTTGCCTGAAATTGAAGAATGGTAAAAATAAGCATTAAACCAAACATAAACACTGCGATAGCTGAGGAATAACCAAACTTCATATTTTCAAATGCCTGTTGATAAAGGTAATAGGTGATCACTCTGGTACTTTTGCTGGGGCCTCCCTGCGTCATAACGCTGACCGAGACAAAGACTCTAAAGGAAGCAATAAATTGGAGAATGACCACAAATAGTGTTGTGGGAGATAAAAGAGGCCAGGTGATATTTAAAAATTTAGAAAACTTTGATGCTCCGTCAATATCCGCCACCTCGTAAAGGGTTTTGGGAATGACTTGCAAGCCCGCAAGGAATAAAACCATATTATATCCAATTCGCTTCCACACCCCCACTATCATTAAGGCTGAGAGTGCATAATCAGGATCGGATAACCAGCCCACTCCTTCGATTCCGAACAAAGAAAGAAACCAATTCAAAAGGCCGTAATTGGGTTCGAATAACCAGCCCCAAATAACAGCTGCAGCTGCCATTGCTGTGATAACGGGAATATAAAAAGCCGTTCGAAATAAGCCTTTAAATTTCAACCATTCCATGTTCATCAACAAGGCCAACCCTAACCCAATGAGAATTGAAGTGGGTACCGTTCCCAGAATATAAATGAAGGTAATCCTTAGTGAATCCCAGAATTCTGCTCGTGTGAACATTCTTTCATAATTTGCCAACCCCACAAATCGCATGGGTCGGATCATGTTCCACCTGAAAAAGCTGATGAAAATTGCCCATATTAATGGAACGTAGATAAAAACTACCTGAATGGACAGAGCGGGTAAAATAGTGAGCCATGCTAATAATGTATCTTTTCGTTTTCTTTTCATCATATCTCCCCTTAAAGCGTTTTGACAGATTTTCTTTCAATTATTTTGAAGAAAGGAACTGAATCTGTGAATTTTTCCTTTTTTATCTCACTGAGAATCTTTCTTCCTATAAAATTTCCCACAGCAGCGTAATCAAAATTGACAGTAGTTAAGGAAGGAGAAGTGAATTCCGCTTCAGGAACATCATTGAATCCTGTGATGGAAATATCACCGGGAATGGTCAGTCCGTGTTCCTTGATAGCGGACATGGCACCAAAAGCCAACTGATCATTTTGACACACAACAGCGGTAAATTTCCTGTTTTTCAGAGCTTTTTTCATTATGTTGTAACCTGCTTCGTTAGTTGCCCTGTCACTCACGATATAGTTGATTCTTGCCGATAGATGATTTTCCTTCATTGCGCGTATATAGCCGTTAAATTTTTCTTTGTATACCTGGAGGCGTGTTGGACCACAAAGATGAAGGATGTCTTGATGCCCTTTATTGATGAGTAATTCTGTAATACTCTTTTGATAACCACAGTAGTCAAAATAAATGCATTTATCTTCATATCCCTTGACTTTTCTGTCAAAAATGATTAGTGGTGCGCTTTTTTTGGAGATATCCACGATTTCTTCATCCGATAAGCCAACTGTAATGATAACAATTCCGGCAAAGTTTAGATCGGAGAAAAGGGTGATTTTTTCCTGTTCTTTTTGTTTGGAGTATTTGCTGCTGGTCACAACAAAAATATAACCCGCATCGTCAATGACGGATTCAGCCGCTGACACAATGCCCGTATAATGTCTTATTTCAAAACGGGTAAGAATTAATCCGACAAAATTAGTTTTCCCCTCAATTAAAGCCTTGGCGTAAAAGTTTCTTTTATACCCTATTTTTTTGGATGCTGCCAAAACCCTCTCTTTCATTTCAGAGTTTACCTTCAAATTATTATTGAAAACTCTTGAGACAGTAGCCGGAGAGACACCTGCTTCTTTGGCAACCTCCAGAACACTGGGCTTTTTTTTGTTCATCTTTTCAAATCCCTTTTATGGATTTTTTAGAACGGTTGTTATTCCCTTTAATAAACAAAGAAAACCTTTTCACAAGTCATTATATAACATCAATTTTGAATTTCCAAACCGTATTTTTTTACTTGAGAAGGATTTAGGGGGCTTTATTTATGAATAGCATAATATTTCATTTGTTTTTTAAGAATTCCTTGATGTTTGAGAAAAGGTTTTCTCAAAAGGAAATAGAAAAACACAAAATCAAATATGCAGTTTATAAAGGAGTGAGTTTAATCAGAGAAGGCTATCCTCTGGAATGATTGTACAATTCCTTGATTTTAGGATCGTTTTCATAGCGTTTGTACATAAAGTAGGCAATAAAGATGTTGATGCCGTAAAAAACACCGCTGATAATAAACAGGGTGGTATAACCTTCAATGCTGGCGCCAACGATATACCCAAAAAGCATAGCCGCAACGGCTCTTACTGAATTGTTGAGGAGGGAGTTGAGTCCTGCAATGGTTGAGATCTTATCTTTTGGAACATAAGAATTGATGATGGTGTTGATGATGGGATTTCCGCTGTTCATTAGAACGAAACGCATGGCGTAGACGATGATGAACAGGATGGGATTTCTAATAAAGGCCATTGAAAAGATAAGAGGAACAACAAGTGTTTGTGTAATCAATTTAAATCGGAGAGGTCCGAAATAAACCCCCATGCGATGGGTGAACATGTTGCTGATCGCCGTTCCCATTTGGGCAATAGCCAAGGCAACACCGATTCCAAAGGTGGACATGTTAAACAGGTCTTTGAAGATGAGGTTTCCGAAGTGGATAAACAACCCGGCGCCAAAACCAATGGTGACAGTAGTTAAAAAGTGAAAGACGATGATGATTTTTTGTTCTTTGTTAAAATGGGAGATATCAAAGATGGAACGGAAAGAACCACCGATAAATTTGTCTTGGATACCCAATAAAGGTATAAGGCCAAAAAAGTAACCGAAAACGGCAAAGAACAAGGCGTTTTGTAGCCCCAGCCAGCTACCCAGAACACCACCCAGGAAGTTACCTAATACGCCTACACCCATCATGATCCCGAAGTTCAACCCAACCACTTGTGCCCGATTTTTAGGTTTGGTGATATCAATGACCATGGCCTGGACGACTGTATGTCCCACAACCATAAACCCGCCTTTAATAAATGAAAATAACAAGATCAAACTAAGATTGTTTGTCAGGATCATGGCGAGATTTGCCAGGGGGAAGACAATTAAAGAGGCAATAAGCATTCGCTTTCGGCCCAAAATATCGGCAAAGATACTGACACCCAAACCTAAAAAAGCTGCTCCCCAAAGGGAAGCGGACATGATATTGCCCACATCCGCATTGGTAAATCCAATTTCACGAAAGAAAAGGTTCATGTCGGTTCTGATGATGGATTGCATGGTAACGGTTATGGCCGTATATACATAAAGTAATTTAACTTGCAAGAAGGGCCCCCCTTCAATAACTTCGGATTACTAACTATTCATATCATACCATATCAAAAACACAAGTGCAAATCAATTAATGCCAACCGTATTTTCCTTGGAATTCCACAAAGCGAACACTTTCCAGGATTTTCTTCTTCAACTGATTTTCTTTGTTTTTTGTGATTTTGTAAAGGTTTTGAATCATAGGAGGGCCAACGGGTATGATCATGATTCCGTTGACATCTAATTGATTGATGAGGGTATCTGGAATATCTGAAGCAGCAGAGGTGCAAAGAATTCGATCATATGGAGCATATTCTTCCCATCCGTCAGAACCATCTCCCACTTTAAAATGACAGTTTGAATATCCCAGTTGCTGAAGTCTTTCCTGAGCAAGCAAAGAAAGTGCTTCATACAACTCAACTGTGTAAACTTCATCGGCAAATTCTGCCAGCAGGCATGTTTGATAGCCACTTCCTGTCCCGATTTCCAGAACTTTTTCTTCTCCGGAAAGATCCAACCAGTAGGTCATTGACGCAACAAGGGAAGGTTGTGAAATGGTTTGGCCACATCCAATGGGTAACGGGCGGTCTTCTTCGGCGTATCTGGATTGATTATCATCAAGAAAAAATCCTCTGTCCATGGTTTTCTGAAAGGCACGTATCTCTTTAAGGGATACACCCATAATGATCACCTCAATACTATGGTATCACTGAGGAGATAAAAAAACAACCCGCTTTCATTTTATTGAAAGCGGGTTGTTCTAAAAAAATCGTTTACCAACGGCCTCGTCCAAAACCGCCTCCGCGACCTCTGCGGAAGAATCCTCTGCCCATTCCACGTCCGAAACCACGACCAAGGCCTCTACCATATCCGATTCCCGGAGCATCGTATCGTTGATCTTCTGGGATTGTTTCTTGTGTATTTGTTGTATTTGTGTTTTGTTCATTAACGTTCGCTCCGGCACATCTTCCAAGGCCTCTACCGGTCATTGGACCTTCACCGTTTGGTCCTCTTCTGTCAAA
>JASUTC010000068.1 GCA_030445775.1 Thermotogaceae bacterium
GGGGATGTTTCTGGTAATCATGGTGGTTATGATTATTGGATAGTAAAACTGAATTCAGATGGAACTTTGGATTGGGAGAAGTCTCTTGGAGGCAGCGATTATGATGGGGCATCCTCCATCCAGCAAACGACAGATGGTGGGTATATTGTTGCTGGTCGTTCGAAATCAAATGACGGAGATGTCTCCGAGAATAGTGATAATGATTCCTGGATAGTAAAACTTTCAAATAAACAAACCTATACAGAGGAATTTACAGAATGGGAAGAAGTTACTTCAACAGAAGAGTATACAGAAGTGAGAACTATTTATCATACGCTAGAAAATTCTATGGGTATTACAGAACCCACAGAGCTAATCGTCTATCAGGGTGAGAACATAGTCAAGGTTACTATCAATCCAAGCGACAACTTTGAAACGTTGGTTCAGAAATTAAATCAAGTTATAGCAGAAGATTTGAACCAAGGAAAATATGTGGATAATACATCCAAGTTTGTCACCTTTGCAGATGGAACAGAGGCTACTTCAGAGGCGTTATATCGGATGGAAACTGGAGATGATGGAGTACAAAAAAAATTCTCTACGGTTCTCATTCGTACAGTTATTCCTGGAGAGATTGGAAGGATACACATTTCCGGTGATGAGAAAATTCTCAATGCACTGGGTTTTTCGAGCATCCAAAAAGCTAAAGATAGTACTTTCTTATTAGATGCTACAGATGCCCATAGTGGTAAGGTTGTCCAAAAAAAAACCTTTGTAAAAGGGAATTCAATGGAAAGTTTTTTAGGAAGTCCAGTTGGATTACGTTTTAATCCGATGGCTGGAATTGAAGCAACTTGGGATGAGTCCACCAAGAAATTTAGTTTCTCATCTGCAGCTGATTCTTACAGAACAAATCTTCATTTGGTAAGTACTGGAATGAAAGTACACACTGGCAGTAATCAAAAAGATGATCTAGAAATAACAATAGGTGATATGAGTGCCAAAGGTATTAATCTGATTCCCCCACGATTATGTGTGTTTACAAGAGAACTTGCAGAACAAGCAATAGAGAAAGCGGACAAAGCTATTGGTAATGTTTCATCAGAGAGATCAAAAATTGGAGCCCTTCAGAACCGGCTGGAGAAGTCTATCAACGTGGCTGAGAATGCCGTTGAAAATCTTGTGACAGCGGAAAGCCGAATTAGAGATGCCGATATGGCCAAACAAACTATGATCATGACCAAACAACAAATGCTCATGCAAGTCCGAGGGATGATGGGTTCTTAAAATGTTTATTAGAGTATAAAATAGAGAAGTTATGGATTTTATCAATATTTATAGCCCGGGGACAGGAGGTCCCCTTTTTTTATGCGCCAAAACCCTCCAGGAAAAGACTGGGCTTGTCTTCCACGTAGTAACCCGAATGACAGGGGCTCTTATACCAGGAAAGCTCCAGCGTATCCTTTGCCCGTGTGATGCCCACATAGAAAAGTCTTTCCTCCTCAGGGAAATAACCCCAATCGTCATCGGTCATGGGGATAAGGCCTTCATTGACACCTGAGATGAACACATGCTTGAACTCAAGGCCTTTGGACGAGTGCAGGCTCATCAGCTTCACAGAGTCCTCATCAGAGAGCTCCAAGCCTTTACCTGGAACGTATACTTCGAAGGGAAGCCCCTTTTCCGTGAAGTCCTCTTCAAAGACCTCACCGGTTCGGTTCTTCCGGTAGAAGATGGCAATATCCGAGTAAGCACACCCCTCTTTAACCAGGGAATCAATCCTGCCAGCAATGTAGCCTGCATCCTCATATTCACTTTCTGCTTTACGCACATTCACCGGAATCCCTTCATCCCGTGTGCCTGTGATCTCTCCGTCCCCGAAAGGATGGGCAGCCTTCAGGATAGCGCCAGTAGAGCGGTAGTTAATCGGCAAACTCATCCTGTAAGCTCCCGTCTCCTCAGCAAAGGCCTCAAAGATTTCAGGGATGCTCCCCCGCCATTCGTAAATCGTCTGATTTGGATCTCCAACGGCAAAGATATTGGCCTTGTCCAGAGCCAACCGCTTTATAAACTCCAACTGACTTTCATCAGAGTCCTGAAACTCGTCTACAAGGACATATTTACAGTATCCCCGGCTTTTGTAGCGCTTCAACAAGCGGATCACGTTGTCGATAAGATCGTCAAAACTCATCAGGTTCTGCTGCCTCTTTCGCTGTTTTACAATCCTCAGGAAATGCCGGAGTTTGCGCTCATATGTTGGAGAGATCAAGGGGAATCCCTGACGGATGTCCTTCAAGTCACTGTCCAAGTCTCCCCAGTGGAGGATGGCTTCCTCTTCATCGACGGCATCCATAAACAGTTTCCAGTGTTGGTCCTCATCGAGAACGGTGAATCCCTTGGCGTATCCCAGTTTTTCTACAGGCAAGTGATTTTCCATCAGAACCTTGGCGATGGCGTGGAACGTCCCGATAAACCGCACTTTGTCCTCACCTGCCAGCCCAAATGCCTTGAGACGCTGGCGTATTTCGTTGGCGGCTTTGTTGGTGAAGGTCATGACGACGATCTTTTCCAAGGGGATGTGTTGTTTCAGGTGAAGGTACAAGAGCTTGTGCAGGATAACAGTGGTCTTGCCGCTGCCCACACAGGCGTTAAGCAGGGTCACTTTGTGGCTGTCTGTGACAGCTGCTTGCTGGTAGGCATTCAGTTGGTTGTAGGACCCGTACACGGTCGGGTGCTGTTCTTTTATGTTCTCATAGGGATTCATCAGGGATACCTCAACTTTCATTGTAGCACTAATTTGGTGGATTTCCCTCCTCCAATGTAACAATTTGGAAGGCTTTTTGTCAGTTTTCTGGTACACTATGAATAGAAACCCTATTCTATCTTTACCTGAAAATAAAACGGAGTGAAAGATATGCAACGGAAGTTAATATTCTTTCTGATTATCAAAATGCACATAGGCTCATACGGTGATCTTTGAAAAAAATGAAAGGAGTTGTAATATATGAAGAAAAAGATGCTGCTTTTGTGTGCTCTGTTTTTTGCCTCTTTTATTTTTTCTTATTCTGTTTATACAGAAGCTTTACAAGAAAATAGTCAAATTATCAAACAACCTTCTTACGAACTGTTTTTTAAACCTACTGATTTAGTCAAAACATTGAAAGTGGCAAAAATGTCTGTTTATAAACCAGATGCAATTACAGGCATTAAAAAGCCTGAGCATTTATTGGCGATAGTACATATTGAAGTTATTGATAACAAATACTTCGAGATACAGAATATGGACTTTCATATCACCTTTGATTCCTTTGTTACAGCTGGAACACTGAAGGAAGAATACAGCCAATACAAACGAAAAGATGGGAAATATAACGCTTATAATGTAAGCAGTTTTTCAGGCAGCAAAACCTCTCTAGACTGGATTTGGACAAGAACGAATGCCTTCTCCTATATTTGCTCTGAATTGATCGATACTTCGAAACCCTATGCCGTTGGTTTTATCATTAAACTTAACGGTTATAATGTACGCTCAGAAACCGTGGTTGTCAATTTCCAATAAATCTTTTAGAAAGGGGGCTGGAAAATGAGAATAGCCGTCATGATTATATCGATCGTTTTAATCGTATTTATCGGTTTTCAGTCATGCGCACTGAGTTTTTTTGGAGGGTTCATTGATGAAGAAACACAAGAAAGTGGTTCTTCCGGTATTATTGTAGCTTTGTTATTCGCTTTTGTAGCTGCTTTTGCGTTGAAATTTCCGAAAGTGTCCATGGTCTTTTGTGTCCTTATAGCTTTAATTTCCTTTTCGATAGCAAGTGGTGGCATCTATGAAGATATGTATGTCTGGGGTACAATTTCTATAATTCTTGCAGTTATGAGTTTATTCGGGAGCAGAGAATTTAAAAAGAAAACTGAAAAATAAGGGGAGAGATATTTTGAAGAAAAACGCATTAATAACTCTCATAGCATTATTAACCGGTATTCTATTTTTAGGCTGCACAACCTCAGGAACCATTGAATTAAATAGACTCAACGGTAGATATATACCGGTGGACCCACAAAACCATCCTTTTTGCATGGATTCCTTCTCTCATTTGGGTCTTTATTTCAAAGAAGGCGAATTATATCTTCCCTCAACAGATTTTCTAGGTGAGAACTATCTATCAACAAATAGCTCCACGCTATGTGTTATGAATAGCAAATTGGAAAACAACAAGCTCATATTGGAAAAAATATACGAAAACGATTCTGATATCGGTTATGTTCCACAAAATTATGAATTTCCCTTAATAACCAGATTTGAATTTCTCGGTATCTTTACCCCGCAAAAAATTGAGATATACGAAGAGAACACCCAAATCATCTCTAATGGAGAAATGCTTTATGAAGAAAGAATATCATTAGATAACGCTGAATATTACAAAGTTCCTGATGATTATTGTACAACTGAACATAGAATTGATGAAAGCGTAGATAATTTAATATTTGAGGCGACTATTACCAACGTTAGCACTAGTTCTTTGTTTAAAGAGGGAGAAAACTACGAAGTGGTATTCGAAGCAGTTCCCTCGGATTTTTTTCCGGAAATCGGAATTAATTCAAAAGCCATTTTCGTATCTCAAAACTCAGCGGAATCAAAAAACATAAATTTACCATTACTTCTATACCTAACAGACAAAGATGCTTTTTTTGTTGTCACAGAACATTATTTCAAAGGTATTTCATTAAACGAGAGAATACATTTTCAACTCAGCATAAACGATTCAGAAGGTTTTTTTAGTTATTACGCTTTAAATGATAAGCACGAAAGAGAATTTGAAATTGTGGGGATAGTCTCACTCCAGTAGAAATGGTTCCTCCATAAAGAAAAAGGAGATGAAAGTAATGAAGAAACTTGCAATGATTACCGTTATTCTTTTAGTCGCCGTTATGACCTTTAGTTTCAGTGATGATTTGTATAGAATGCTTACAAGGTATCCGGAAAAAGTTGAAAAGACAAGTTTTGATTTTAAAGGCGAAGTTCTGCAATGGGAAGAACGGAACCATTATAATATTTACAGGATTGCAACAAAGCCAACGTAATACTACGATGGTTATTCTGGCAACGTTGTAATATTTTTAGTTGCTCCAACTGTTAAATTCGAAAAGTTTATAGAAGGCGACATTGTAGAAATCTCGAACGCTATATACAAAGGGGTAAAAACTTATGAAACGATATTCGGACAAATGATAACTTTGCCTTTTTTTGAAGCTAAATTCTGGACTAAGGGAACTTATGAATGACAAACCCTAATAGCAGGCGACCCCAAATGAAAACCACCGCCCTCTACATTTCACCAAAAACAAAAATGTCTGCCTCCTCAACAAAAGAAACATGAAAAAACAATGCGAGCTTTGGGGATATGAAATCATCAGAATCTATTTTGACCACGTATACAAAGACAGATAAAAAGGGAACCTCTGTAGAAAGTTCTCTTAATAGTATTTATAGTATTAGTCAGTAGTATTGCCCTCAACTTTTCCGGTTGGTTTGAATTTTCTGACCGTGAATCTAATGAAATGGTACAGGAGATTCCACGTTTTTTATGAATCCTAAAATATAAAAGGAGTTGTTAATTATGAAGAAGAGATTGATTTTATTAACTGTAGTGTTGGTTTTAATGTTATCTTTTTCGGTTTCAGCTTTTGGTCAATGGGACGTTACCGTGTCAGAAAACGAAATGGATGGTACAAGGAGACTGTTCGCTATGTCTCCAAGGGTTGGGCCAACAAAAAGCATGGGGTTTCCTTATGATGATATGACAGCGCTTTTGGTGGTGGGTTATAACGGAGAAGAATCCTGGGTTTATCTTTCATTTAAAGACTCCCCAAATCTACTAAATGAAACAATTATGGACGGATACGATCTTATTAATACACGCATTAAGTGGGATGAAACCATCGAAAGGACAACTTTAATTCAAGAGTGGGGTTCAAGATATCTTCATTTCAGAGACGAGCGTAATATTATTTCTAAGATAAAACAGTCAAATACTGTATTACTTGAGTTAGACTGGTATGGTGAAGGGAAAGTTTACTTTTCTTTCCCATTAGATGGAGCCGTAGATGCAATTAATGAAATATATGATGCTTTTTAGCGGTTAATGAAAACACACAAAGTTTGATATAAACGACAGTAACTCAAATACATTGAGTTACACTAAAGCACAAATATACAGATCCCCATTCAGCTTAAAGGCCGGATGGGGGTTTTTCATTTCCCAAAAAGAAACCGACCCGAAGGCCGGTCATTTATATATTGTGTTTCCCTTATCTGCTGACTGCATCAAAGAAATAATCTTTGTTTCTCTCTAAAAGGGCATCTCTCTGTTTCTGGTTGAATAATCTTCTGATCTTTTTCATCCTAATCCCTCCTCGTGGATTTGTTCTTGTCCTTCCTGATGTTCAACAACAGTATAGAACGTGTATCAACCTCCACGTCAAGAGGGAAAACACCCCTGTTAGTGTAAAGCTTTTGTGAAAGAACGGAGTGGGGTACAGGTTTTCTACTTTGCTTCATGGATTTCTATTCTTGGTTATTTTATAAATTTCCTGTTGAAACTGATAATATCAATATCTGAGGTATCATCCCATTTTAACTTAAGAACCAGTTTAGGGAGGTATTTCTCAATAGATTGCCCCTCTGCTTCGATGAGCACATGTTGAGCGCCTGAAGTGCAGGTACAGCTCACAGTACCTTGTTCCTCATCATGAGTAAAACTTTCTATATTATCGACATTGATATAACTAATTTGGTCGTCATCATTTTCCAAAATGAGATACTTCATTATATCATCCCTCCTTTTGTTCATTTATTAAGTATTATGGTTCTTCTGTCGTTTGTTCGTCCACCTCGTCTTTTATTGTATCACTTATTTTGCAGAATTCTAAACCCTTTCCTCTGGAATGTTACAATTTTGCCGAAATATTGTCAGGAATTTGGTACACTATAAACAGAAGAGATATTCTATTTTTACCAGATAAATCAACCGGAGAAAAGAACGCAACAAGGGAGAGATACTCCATGGGCGCAAAAAAACGCAGTTATCGCAGGTGAATATGCAGGAGCACTTGTTGAAATCAGTATACTTGGAAATCCACGCATACAGAAAATCTTCGGCAAAATACCTTTAAGCAAAGAAAATGTTGAAACTGTTGAACTTGCAAATGAAGACCATTATAAGAGTGCGGCAAGCGGAATTGCCAGAGGGGTGGTTGGGTATCTGCTGATCGGTCCGGTGGGATTACTGGCAGGGCTGATAGCCAAAACAAAAGACATCTATCACATTGCGATTCTATTCAAAGATGGCAACAAAAGCCTTCTGGAAGTGGGTAAACCCCGATATCAAGCCATTATGAAAAAGATTAACCAAAGGGACTGACCCCGTGGTTAGAACCTTCTTAATGACAATAAACTAACTTACAGTTAGATTTTTTTTACTCTTGTGATCATAAGCGTTGATAAACCCAATATTACTACATTTGTTTAGCGAGAAAAGAGAATGTATACTATACGTATAATAAACACTATACATCAAGAGGTGAAACCAATGGAACAACGTGCTGAGGAAACGAAAGTCAGAAAAAACATCACAATTACACCGTCTTTGTGGGAAATTGTACGCTCTGTCGGAAAAATTCAAGGAAAAAGTGCCAGTGCCTTAATTGAGGAATCGATAAAATTATATCTGAAAAAGGAAAATATTAACCGAGCCTATATGAAAATGATGAAAGCGCCCTATTTGGATGATGAAGAAAATGCTGAAATTTCAAAGGCATTGGACCGATTAAGTGAAAAAGATCTGGATATAGGTGGCGAAGTTGAACTATAGAGTTATTTTTACTAAAGGCGCTGAAAAAGATTACAACAAGTTTGAGAAGAAAATTCAAGAACAGATTAAAGGAAGTCTAAGAGAACTAAGGGATTTTATAGCGGGAGAAGCTGATAAAATGCCCGATGTTAAAAAGTTGAAAGGTAAATATAACGGATTGTACCGTTTAAGAAGTGGTAATTACCGAATTATTTATGAGGCAAAGAACAGAATTCGTGTGATTTTAATGATTAAAATCATGCATTGACAAGGAGATTATTGAGGGAAAAGGGAATGATTGATACAACTGAGGTGAGAAGTATGAGCGATATGTAAGCATATGAAGGAAAATACAGTTATGAGGGATCCTTCAAACATAGAAAAGATGGAATCAATGAGCTGGAAGTTCGAGGGTTTACTTATAGCGGGAAATACTATCGCCCCAAAGAAACGATAAAGTTCATCATAAAAGAGGAACCTGATGATTGGATATCTGTTAAAGATGCTTCCATAGCGGTCACTGAAGGAGGTAAAACCTTGGAGGAAGCGCTTGGTAACGCCTTTATGATGGCAGCTGACCAGTATGAAGAGCTTGTCTCAATCCCGGATTCAAAAGCCTTACACATCCGAGAAGTTCGGGATAAATTTCGAACCTGGAAGGTTTATGTCATTGACCCCGAGAATTAGATAAAAATATGTGATTACAAAATCTTGGGAATATAAGTCGTTGTGTTTTTGTGCTTTGAGCCATGTGCTTTCTGATATGTTGGAAGACACCGACCATGTTACCGTTTATGTTGAAAAAATTACCATAGGGATTGACCCGGGTTCCCTTTCGATAGAGGGGGAGGGACAAGGTGAAACCGGTAGTTTATTTAAAAACAACTTGACATCGCATACGATGTCAAGTATAATAAAATCATTAGGAGAAGTTAAATGTCAAAATGGGATAAATTAATTAGAAATATTGTAAATATGTCCAAGGATATTAGATTTGATGAATTGAAAAAAGTGTTGGAAAGCTACGGATATAATGCAAAAAAGCCTAGTGGAGGAAGTAGTCACTGGACGTTCAGGAAAAAAGGGAAGATGCCTCTTACAATACCTGAGAAGTCTACAATAAAAACAACATATATCCGGATGGTAAAAGAGATTATTGAAAGCGAGGTAAACAATGAAAAAGAATAACGATTATTTAAAAATGAATTATCGAATCGAAGTTGTAAAAGATGAAATCGAAGATGGCTATATCCTATCCATTCCGGAATTAAAAGGCTGCATAACAACAGCAGAAACGATAGAAGAAGGCATGATTATGATAGAAGACGCAAAAAGGGAATGGATAAAAGCAGCTATTGAAGAAGGAATCAAGGTTCCAGAGCCGATAGATAGTAATCGATACAGCGGACAATTTAAGTTAAGAATGCCGAAGAGTCTTCATAAAGAATTAATGGAAAGAGCTAAAAAAGAAGGGACAAGTATGAATCAATACTGTGTTTACCTTTTGAGTAAATATGACAATATACCTACAAATAGACACTCTAAAACTGCCATTTAAAAATCAATGATAAGATCATTCAATGGGGGAGTTTTTGCACTTTGAGCCATGTGTCTTCTGATATGTTGGAAGATACCGACCATGTTACCGTCTATGTAACCGACCAAGTCACCGACTATGTTGAAAAAAAGCAAGAAGTAGTTTAAGATTTAAAGCAGCTGATGATCAATGAGAATGAAATTCAATCCCAATTTGGATTTTTAGAGGAGAAAGACATTTTCAGGCCCTTCAAACAGGCGCACGCTTTGAGAAAGCGGATGATTGTAAAGAAGCTTATTTATTTTTAAGCGTACAATATGCTATAATATACGCATGAAAAATAATAACAAGAATTATAAACAGCGAATTATAAAAGCGCTTGAAGAAAATAATGGCATGATTACGGCGGCATATTGTAAGGAAAATGGGATTCCAAATATTTATTTAAAAAACATGGTGGAGAAGGGAAGACTTATAAGGGTAAGTCGTGGCATATATGCGACACATAATACGATTTTGGATGACTATTATGTTTTTCAACTCAGATATACAAGATGTATTTATTCTTTTTTGTCTGCACTTTATCTTCAGGGAATGACTGATAGAGTTCCGGAAACTAAAGAGGTTACAGTTTTTAAAGGATACAATGCCTCGCGTATAGAGGAACAATGTATCGTTCATTATACTTCAAAAGCATTTTATGATATTGGTAAAACCACCGTTTTCACAATGTTCGGAAATGTTGTTTTTGCTTATGACAAGGAAAGAACGATTTGTGATCTGATCAGGAACAGAAAAGATATCGATCCTGAGATCTTTGTAAAAGCGTTGAATCGTTACATGAGAAGCAAAGATAAAAAAATGAATAAGCTGATGGAATATGCAAGGGTCT
>JASUTC010000069.1 GCA_030445775.1 Thermotogaceae bacterium
TTGACTTTGTTATAGGCACACATAACTGTCCAGGGTTTTGCCTCTTTTACCGGTTTTTCAAAACTGGTAAGATATATTTCCCTAAGTGTCCTTTCATCGATATGTTCATCTATACTCATTCTCATGTGTTCCTGATTGTTGGCCACAAAATGTTTTAGTGAGGTCCCCACTCCCTGACTCTGGACCCCTTTAATATGACTGCCGGCTAATTGAGATGACAGGTAGGGGTCTTCTGAAAAATATTCGAAATTTCTACCGCACAACGGAGATCGTTTTATGTTTGCCGCCGGTCCAAGGATGATTTGAATGTCTTCAGCCTGACATTCTTCACCTATGGTCTCGCCCAGTTGTTTGACCAACTCTCTATCCCATGAACTGGCCAGGTTCACCGCTGGTGGAAAGCATACCGCTTCAACGGTTTCGTTTCCCTTTTCATCATCTTCGATGACTTTTCTTAGTCCGTGAGGACCATCGGACATCATGATGGCGGGTATGTTTAGTCTTTCAATAGCCCTGGTATGCCAGGCACCCACACCTGAACACATGGAGGCCTTTTCTTCTAATGTCATTTGTGCGATCAATTTTGATATCTTTTCTTTCATAGATCTATCTCCCCTTTTTCTGATTATCTTCTGTAAGTTTAACGTAAGAAATACACGATATCCTATTATACCAACAAAACTATGTTATTATCTGTCAAATATAATTGAAAGAATGTGTTATTTATTATGCCTTCTATATAGTTTATCACAGTGTTACGGGAACCACAAAAAGAGTGGCAAAGCTCATATATGAGGCTGCATAAAAGCTTCAAGGAGTGGAAACGCAGAAACAGGCTTGTATATTCGGAAAAAAACCGCAAAAAAACAGCAGTTATTTATCACAATTAATTTACCTTATACGTCATTTATATTAACATTATTAGTGCAACACATTGCAGTGTTTAAATATTTAGTGATTAAAAAAATTATTTTGTTTTCAAAATATCTGATCTCTATATTGAGTTTATCCCGAGTTTCAGAGGTGATCATTTGCTTTTTTTAAAAAAAGTGCTATAATCTTTAATGAATGAGGACTTATGGTCATTTATCTCGGCTTAAAATAGCTTCAAATCTTTTAATCTAATTATTTATTATGAAAATGGTTTAAAAACAAATTTAGTATGCATTTAATGTAGAGATTTTGCCAAACAGGCAAAAAAAATACTCATAGGAGGCTGGTTTTTGTGAAGAAAGTTTTTATTTTATCGTTGTTAGTTGTGTTTAGTGTTGCTGTGTTTGCCGCTGCTCCATTCCACATCGGAGTTGTAACGGGAACCGTTTCACAGAGTGAAGATGACCTTAGAGGTGCGGAACAGCTTATTAAGGAATACGGAAGTGTAGAAGATGGCGGTTACATCCAGCATGTTACCTATCCTGACAACTTCATGCAGGAAGTTGACACAACCATCGCTCAGATTGTTGGTCTTGCAGATGACCCACTCATGAAGGCAATTGTTGTTAACCAGGCTGTTCCAGGAACTGTTGCAGCATTCAGAAGAGTCAGAGAAATGAGACCTGACATTCTTCTTCTTGGACATCCTCATGAGGACCCAAACATGGTTATTGACACATTTGACCTTGCAATCTATCCGGACAACGTTGCAAGAGGATACTTAATCATTCTCGCAGCAAAGAGACTGGGTGCAGACAAGTTCATGCATATCTCATTCCCAAGACATATGGGATACGAACTTCTTTCCAGAAGAAGAGACATCATGAGAGAAGCATGTAACGATCTCGGACTTGAATTCATCGACATGGGTTCACCAGACCCAACAAGTGATATCGGTATCGCCGGTGCACAGCAGTTCATCCTTGAAAAAGTTCCTGCATGGCTCGAACAGTACGGACCAAACACCGCATTCTTCTGTACAAACGATGCACATACAGAACCTCTTCTCAAGAGAATCGCTGAATTGGGCGGATACTTCATCGAAGCTGACCTGCCATCCCCAACAATGGGATACCCGGGTGCTCTTGGTGTAACTTTCACTGAGGATGAAAAGGGTAACTGGCCGGCAATCGTTGAGAAGGTTCAGGAAGCTGTTATTGAAAAGGGCGGCGCCAACAGAATGGGAACATGGGCTTTCTCCCTTGGTTTCACAGCTACAGCCGGTCTTGGAGAACATGCCAAAAGAGTTATCGAAGGCGAATCAGAGATCACCGATTTTGACGATGTTATGGAAGCATTCATGAAATACACACCAGGTGCCGGTTGGAACGGGAGTCTTTATGTAGATGCCGATGGTATCGAACATGACAACTTCATCCTTATTTATCAGGATACGTATGTATTCAATCCCTACACCGAAGGTGGATTCATGGGTATGACACAAGTAGAGGTGCCAGAGAAATACTTCTATATCGACTAATAGACAATACTAATATTTAAAAGCAAAGGGGAACTAATCATGTTCCCCTTTGTTTTGGAATAAGAGGTGAATAGAATATGCCAGATGATATCTTATTGAAAATGAAGAATATAACAAAGGATTTTTACGGTAACCAGGTTCTCACAGGTGTCAACATGGAGCTTAAAAGAGGCCATATCTTGGGCCTTGTGGGCGAAAACGGTGCCGGAAAATCCACCCTGATGAATATTCTCTTTGGTTCAACGGTCATTAAGGAAACCGGGGGATTTACGGGTGAGATAGAGTTAGATGGAAAGATTTGTAATTTTGAATCGCCTTTTGATGCCCTTGATGCCGGTGTGGGTATGGTTCATCAGGAATTTATGCTGATCCCCGGTTTTCAAGCTGCTGAGAATATTATGTTAAACCGAGAGTTAACTCAAAGAAATTTTTGGGTTGATGTTTTCGGAGAAAGGCTAAGTTCTCTCAAGAATGAAGAAATGATAAAAAGGGCTCAAAAGGCAATCGACACCGTTGGTGTGGATCTGGATGCCAAGACTTTGGTCTCTGAAATGCCCGTTGCCCACAAGCAATTTACGGAAATCGCTCGTGAAATAGATAGAGAAGCTACCAAATTGCTTATACTCGATGAACCAACGGCTGTTTTAACCGAATCAGAAGCTGAGATTATGTTGTCCGTCGTAAGAAGACTTGCTGATATGGGGATTTCCGTTATTTTTATTTCTCACAGGTTGAAAGAAATCATGCAAATCTGTAACGAATTAGTCGTATTAAGAGATGGAAAGCTTGTCAAAGAGGTTCCCACAAATGAAACAAATCCCGAAAAAATCAGTGAATGGATGGTGGGCCGAGAAATTGGGGGCGGACCAGCCAGAGAAGCACCTGTTAAACAAACAGAAGAGATGGAAACGGTTTTAAAGGTGCGTAATCTTTGGGTTGACATGCCGGGTGAACGCGTAATAAATGTAGATTTGGACATAAAAAAAGGTGAGATCTTCGGCATCGGAGGGCTTGCAGGACAAGGGAAGTTAGGTATTCCAAATGGCATCATGGGTCTCTACCCTGCCGGTGGAAAAGTTGAATTCCAGGGTAAAAAGATCAAATTAAACAATCCAAGGTTTGCACTTGATTCGGGGATGGCTTTTGTATCCGAAGACAGAAGAGACGTTGGATTACTTCTGGAAGAACCTATCGATTGGAATATCTCATTTACTGTCATGCAAACACAGGAAAAATATCTAAAAAAGATCCTGGGTGGATTGATTAAGTGGAGAGATGATAAGGCCATTGCCAAACTTGCCCAAGAATACATCGACCTGTTGGAAATAAGATGCACCAGTTCCAAGCAGCTTGCGAAAGAATTGTCCGGGGGAAACCAACAAAAGGTTTGTCTTGCCAAGGCATTTGCCGTAAGGCCTGATTTACTCTTTGTTTCCGAACCTACTCGAGGTATTGATGTAGGGGCAAAACAACTGGTTCTTGATACGTTACACGAATACAACGAGAAATACGGTATCACAATAATTGTATGCTCATCAGAATTGGAAGAATTGAGAAGCATCAGCGACAGGGTTGCTATCGTGTCTGAAGGTCGAATTGCGGGTATTCTGTCGCCAACGGCACCGTTAAAAGAATTCGGTGCTTTGATGCTGGAAGCATGAGCAGATCAAGTATGGGAGGATGGAAGATAAATCATGATGGAAAAAATTAAGGATTTTTTAGAAGCGGCCGGTTGGCCAAGGCTGATAATTGGGCTGTTTTTATTGGCACTTTTCATTACGGCACCCTTTGTAGAAGTAAACATCTTTACCTCACTCAGTGACGTCATTGTCAGGTTTGGTATGTGGGGTATCCTCGTACTTGCAATGGTACCCATGGTTCAGGGGGGCTGTGGTTTGAATTTTGGTTTACCGCTTGGAATCATCGCCGGTCTACTTGGAGCGGTTACCAGCGTAGAATTGCAATTAACAGGGTTAGTTGGCTTTTTCTCAGCTGTTCTCATAGCCATACCCTTTGGAATTGGTTTGGGATTATTATATGGAATTC
Organism: Thermotogaceae bacterium; assembly: GCA_030445775.1. Taxonomy (GTDB): domain Bacteria; phylum Thermotogota; class Thermotogae; order MWEM01; family MWEM01; genus JASUTC01. The sequence continues at coordinate 4,460 of JASUTC010000069.1, forward strand.
TTTTAAACAAAGTCAAAGGCGATGAAATGACGATTGCGTTATACGTTGGATTTTCCTCTGTAGCCTTTATGTCCATGATGTGGTTGAAGCTTCCTTATAAAAGCCCCGACATGATATGGGCTTATGGAGGAACCGGACTGAGGACAACGATTAGCGTAGAGAAATTTTGGTATCGCGCATTAAATGATATATGGACGATACAGATTGGAGATCATTTTTATTTCCCGACCGGCATGATTATATTCTTTGCGTTTATGTGTCTTTTGGTTTGGGTCTTTTTCCACACAAAAACAGGTACGGCAGTTACAGCTGCCGGCTCAAACCCTGAATACGCAAGGGCTTCCGGTGTAAATGTGGATAAAATGAGAATCATTTCAGTTATACTCACTACCGTGCTCGCTGCAGTGGGTATCATCGTTTACGAACAATCTTTTGGGTTCATACAGTTGTATCTTGGGCCCTTCTGGATGGCATTCCCGGCTGTTGCGGGTATACTCCTTGGTGGAGCATCCGTACATAAAGCCACGATTATGAATGTCATCGTTGGAACGTTCCTGTTCCAAGGAATTTTGACAATGACACCTTCCGTTATCAATAACATCATACAAACAGACATGTCAGAGACAATTAGAATAATCGTGTCCAACGGGTTGATTCTTTACGCCTTAACAAGGACGATTACGATTAAGAGTGCGAAGGTGAAAGCATGAGTATACTAAAATCAAAAGATAATAAAATAGCTAGATTTTTCATCAATAACGCAGTACCCATATTATTTATTTTATTCGCCGTATTCGCGATTCCTATGGCAGATCTTTCTATCGAATATCTCGTTGCGGAGATGATCACCAGACTGGCAAGATATTCATTCTTGGTTCTGGCACTATTAATACCCGTTATTGCCGGAATGGGAATGAACTTTGGTATCGTATTGGGAGCGATGGCGGGACAGGTTGGACTTATTTTCGTTATGGATTGGGGCGTCATGGGAGTTCCCGCCTTTTTCCTGGCGATCATCATTTCGATGCCTTTAGCGGTATTCCTGGGATGGATGGCAGGAATAGCCTTAAATCATGCTAAAGGACGTGAAATGGTTACGTCTTATATTCTTGGGTTTTTCATCAACGGTGTTTACCAACTTCTTGTTCTCTACAGCATGGGCTCTATTATTCCCATCAACAACAGTAAAATCGTACTCCCCAGAGGATATGGAATTAGAAATGCCATTGACCTTGTCAATTTGCGTAAATCAGTGGACCGTTTAATCCCGCTTGAGATTAACGGAATTGAGATACCCGTCATGACCTTTATTCTTGTTGCTATCCTGTGTGTGTTTATTGTCTGGTTCCGAAAGACAAAACTGGGACAGGATATGAGAGCAGTCGGGCAGAATATGGAAGTAGCCAGAAACGCGGGAATCCCTGTAGAAAGAACCAGAATACTGGCCATTGTCATATCAACAGTGCTGGCATGTATCGGCCAAATCATCTTCCTACAGAACATTGGAACCATGAACACCTACAACAGTCATGAACAAATCGGGATGTTCTCTATTGCAGCCCTGCTTGTAGGTGGAGCATCCGTTGCCAAGGCAAGTATCAAAAACGCCTTCGTGGGGATTATTTTGTTCCACATCATGTTTGTTGTGGCTCCTCGAGCCGGAAAAACCCTCATGGGAGAAGCACAGATCGGAGAATATTTCAGGGTATTCGTTTCTTATGCCATCATTGCAATAGCGTTGGCGCTTCATGCCTGGCGAAAGAACAAAGAAGCGGAATTTGCCAGACGTTCTTTGAGAGTCGACACAGAAGAAGCCGCAGGCACTTCAGAGTAAGGTTGTGATTTGAATGAAAGGTTGGATTATTAGAAGCACTTTAATTCTTGCTATTATAGTACTCGCTGTTTTTCTTTACATAATCGGAAAAGAACACGTTATTTTCGTTGAGAATAACACCTTTACCATTGATGGTAAAGTCTATGAACCCTATGATCTGGTCAGGGTAACCTTGGATAGCGGAGAACCTGTCGAACTTAAAAAACCAAGGGGACGAAGTTTGGGAAGGGCCAAAGTATCTACAACAGGGCTCAATCACAAAGTACTTGTTGAAATTTTAGATGACGACGATAATGTGATTGAAAGCAAAGAAGCGAAATTTAACGTCAAGAATAACGTTGAAGAACTTCTGTTGAATATTCCTGCATTGATGCACGATGCCGAAGGTTGGGTGGCAAATAACCAAAAGACCATTTACGTGGAAAACAAACCCTTTACCGCTGATGGCAAAACCTATGAACCCTATGAATTTGTAAGGGTTATCCTGGACAGAAGTAAATCACTGGAAATCAGGAAACCGGGTGATGGTCACACGGGAATGGACAAGGGTGTCGTTACGGATTTAAGACACACTCTGTATATAGAGATTATGGATAACGAAGAAAAGGTTCTTGAATCAAAAGAAGTTTCCTATACCGTCGGTCATGCCCAAGAAAAATTACTGATCAATATACCGGCTGTAATGAACGATGTGGATGGCTGGCTGACAGAATACGAAGAATAAGAAATTAATAACAAAAAAAGCCACGGGGAGAAACCGTGGCTTTTTTTGTTTTTACGAAGACCTTCGAGATTTTTATGTCATATCGTGTATAATAGATGTAAAAGGTACCTTTACAGGGAGGTTTTTCAATATGATTGGATTAATCACCGATTCAGCCAGTGATGTTCCACAGGAATTGATCAAACAAGAGGCAATTGAAATTGTACCGTTGAAAGTCATTCTTGGAGAAAGTGAATACAAAGATGGCATTGAAATAAATGAACAAAGATCTTTAGAGTTCATGAAAACAGACTTTGCAAAGACTACCGGAACGCCATATAATGATGTGAAAGAGGGATTTGAAAACTTTCTTCAGCAAGGTTACAAAGAAATAATCGCCATCAACGTGTCCAATAACATTAGTAATACACACAGTGTGTTTCAGGTTGTTGCTAAAGAATTGATGGAAAAAGATAAAGAACTACAGATAGAAGTCATCGACACTTTGAGTATTTCCATTGGATCAGGCTTATTGATGGCCAAGGCAGTGGAACTTAGAAAGAAAGAGCTATCTTTTGACGAAATCGTCCAAGAACTCAAAAAATATGTTCCACAAGATCTTTACGTTTATTATGTGATTCCCACGTTAAAGTTCTTGAAAGCAGGGGGAAGAATCGGGAAAGTCAGTGGAACGATCGGAGATGTGTTGAATCTAAAACCCATTATTGAAGTTGGGAACGATGGTGTCTATCACACAGCTGCAAAGGCTCGGGGAATGAAAAAATCCATCAAAAAGATGAAAGAAATATTCGAAAAAGTAACAACAAACCGCGAAATTGAACAAGCGGCCATTTATACCAGTGGCACTGGAGAAGATACGAAACAATTTGCCGAGGAGCTAAAAACTTTACTCACAGAAAAAGGTGTTGAGAATATCCTGGAGGGAAAAATTGTTCCTTCCATGCTGGTTCACGTTGGCCCCGGGTTGGTTGGATTGGCTTTTCGGTTAAAATATCAATAAAACAGGGACTACAGAATAACTGAAAATCCCCTCTCTGGAGGAGGGGATTTTCCAAGTAGCGGTTTTTTTATTCGTATAGAAAACAGGCTACTTCATGTCCCGGATTTATCTCCTTTAACTTTGGAATCTCCAGATGACATTTGTCAAAGGCTTGCGGACACCTGGAAACAAATCGACAGGCCGGAGGTGGATCGATGGGTGATGGAACATCGCCTGTCAATAACTGTCTTCCTTTTTTTCTCTTATGTGGATTTGGGATGGGAATTGAATCCAGTAGCCCTTTTGAATAAGGATGCAAAGCATTGTTGAACAATTCATCCGTTTGGGTTAATTCGATGATCTTTCCCAAATACATCACGGCAATTCTGTCGGATATATGTTTGACTACGCTTAAATCATGAGCGATGAAGAGATAGGTCAGGTTGAAATCGGTCTTTAAATCCTCCAATATGTTAATAACCTGAGCTTGTACAGACACATCCAAGGCTGAAACCGGTTCGTCACAGATGATAAAATCCGGATTGACCACCAAAGACCTTGCGATCCCTATTCGTTGTCTTTGGCCTCCTGAAAATTCATGAGGATAACGCCGCATGTATTCAGGTCGCAGTCCCACCTTTTTCAGAACATTGGCGATGATGTCCCGTTTTGCCGCTTTTGTTTCTCCGATATCGTGTACTTTTAATCCTTCCATGATGATGTTTTCAATATTCATCCTGGGGTTCAACGATCCATAGGGATCCTGATAAATCATTTGAATCTTCTTTCGATATTCCTTCAGTTCTTTCCCTTTCAATGAAAAGATATCAACGGGTAAAGCAGACTTACTGGAAGAATAGAAAAAATGGCCTGCAGTTGGGTTGTAAATTCTTACCAATGTTCTTCCGAATGTGGTCTTACCGCAGCCGGATTCTCCAACTAATCCAAGGGTTTCTCCACGCCTAATGGAAAGGCTGCAATCGTCTACCGCCTTTAAATGGGATGTTTTTTTATTAAAAACTCCACTGGTTTTGGAAAACCACTTACTGACGTTGACAATTTCGCAAAGATTGTCGGTCTTATTCATCATCGATGATCACCTGCTTCCTCTAACCAACATCGAGCAAAATGTTCTGAAT
>JASUTC010000070.1 GCA_030445775.1 Thermotogaceae bacterium
ACAAAAATAAATAGGTGAAGGTATGATAAAAAGAGACATCCAATTTTATAAATTCGCCATGTATGGCTTTTTAAAGAACCTTCGATTCTTTGAACCCTTTCTCATTTTGTTTTTCAGAGATATCGGTCTTTCCTTTCTTCAAATTGGGTTGCTTTTTACGATACGGGAGGCAGTCACCAATGTCACGGAAATTCCAACCGGTATTCTTGCAGATTCTGTTGGAAGGAGAATCACCATGGTTTTTTCCATGATTGCCTATATTTGTTCTTTTGCCATCTTTTTCTTTTTAAATTCTTATGCCTGGTTTATCGTGGCCATGACTTTTTTTGGCTTGGGGGAATCCTTACGATCTGGAACCCATAAATCACTTATTTTGAGTTATTTGAGGATGAACGATTGGGAAAACCAAAAAGTGGCGTATTATGGTTTGACCCGAAGTTATTCACAAATGGGCTCTGCTGTCAATTCTTTGATTGCAGCCTTCTTGGTGTTTTTTTACGGAGATTACAAAATTGTTTTTTTGGCTGCTTTGATTCCCTATATCATCAATCTCGTTAATCTGGCAACCTATCCTAAAGCGATTGATGAGGAAATCCGGGAAAAGAAACCGCAAAAATACAGTTTTTTAGCTACGTTTAAATCAGTTGATAATATCAAGATATATCTAAATTCATCGTTGTTTGATGCGTTCTTTAAAACGGTAAAAGAGTACTTGCAACCCATATTGGCATCATTAGCCTTATCATTGCCCTTTTTTGTGGATATGAATTTGGAAAAAAGGACATCCGTTGTAGTGGGAATTTGCTATTTCTTTATTTATATTTTGACTTCCTATGCATCAAAGAATTCATATCTGTTTGTGGAAAAAACAAAAAAATTAAGTTTGGCACTGAACGTCACGTTTATAACCGGGATGATTCTGATCCTGATGGCTGGGTTTTTTAACGTTTTTTCCCTCAACATCATTCCTGTCATCTTATTTTTGATTCTATTTGTGCTTCAAAATTTAAGACGCCCTTTGAATGTATCCCTAATCAGTGATATTATCCCACCGGAAAAACTGTCAACAGGGCTTTCCGTTGAATCACAACTTAAGACCATTTTTATTGCCGTCTTTTCTCCGATATTGGGTTTTCTGGCAGACAAAATCGGTGTGGGTTGGGCGTTGTTTGTGTTTTCAGCATTTATGCTGTTGCTGTATCCCATGATTAAAATATCAACAAAATACGAAGGTGAGAAGAATTAAGAATACAATTTGCAAATCATTCAACGTACGTTATACAGATTGTTTTTACAATGAAAAAACAAACATTGTCAGTATCCTGGGCTTTTTTAATGAAATTGCCCAAGAGGCTGGATATTATTACGACAAAGAGAAGAACATTTTGGAAGATGAGTCCCTGGCATGGGTCATCCTTAACTGGGATATTGATATTAACAAGTACCCAAAATACAGAGAACAAGTAAAGGTGTGTACTATTGCCAGATCCATCAATCGTTTTATCGCCTTTAGAGAATTTCAAATGTTTGATGAGAAAGAACAATTGCTGGCTAGGGGAAAATCCAAATGGATTTTGTTGAACCTGGAAAAAAGAAGACCGGCAGTAGCCAGGGATTATATGTACGATCTTTACGGTGTAACAGTCACAGAATCACCTTTTATTGTTAACAAACCCAAGGAACTCAAGGATAAAGGTGATGAAAAAGTCCTGTTCCGGGTAAGAAAAAGGGATGTGGATGGATATGAGCATGTGAACAACACTGTGTATGCCTATTGGATCAATGAATCCGTTCCGGATGAAGTAACGGAACAGATGTTACTGAAAAATCTAAGGATTTATTATAAACGAGAGACGACTTATCCCAATGATGTTTACATTTACAACAGTATTGTGGATCAGGGGCATATACTCCATCGGATTGACCAAACAGATGGGAAGAATCTTGTTTATGCGGAGAGTTTTTGGGAAAATCAATAAAAACATGCTCCACCTATGGTGGAGCTGGGTAATTCGTGAATTACCCCTACCGTGAAATTTATAGAGCAACTTCGAACGGATTCAAACCAAATTATTGTTTTAAACAAGTTCTTTTGAGTTTTAAAACTTTAAGATACTCTCTTGAATGAATAATCATGCTATAATCGAATATGTTTTTAAAGAAAACGCACGCTGAGGGAAAGATTTATCTTCAAGTAGTACAATCTTACAGAGATAAGCAAGGTGTCAGCCGGCATAAGATTATTTGTAACCTGGGTCGGTTGGATAAGCTGCGCAAAAACGAAAGTGCCAAAAGAATTCTTCTGGAATTACTGGACTTATTGATGTCTGATGCAGATAAGTCTTCAAAAGAGGAACATATACAACAGCGTTTTAATTGGGAATAAGTTTTTATAGAGTGGGACGGATTGAGGTGGACCCAAAAGGAATAAAAAATACTTCTAAAGTCATTTATTAAAGGATTGTCAATCATTTCAACGATGAAGACAGAATTGCGTTTAACGACTCAATTTTGTTTTTCTGCTTTTTCGTGATATACTCAATCCGTATTCTCATTCAGAGAATACCTTTTTGACAAATCAATAGTCGAATCGGAGGCGTGTTCAAGATGAGTAAGCCGGTGTTAATGGGGATTATCCGGCTGAAAGGCAAGAACACCGAAGGAATTCGTTCTACCCCAAAAGAACGATTTTCTGGGGATACGGGAAATACCCGTATTACTGTCACAGGATTCCTGTGGAGCGCTGGTTCAATGTGTTTGCGATTTATGTACAGATATTCTTTGATTTCTTTCTCCTTTGACGGGAGACATGGGCAAACATTTTAAGAAAATAATTATTGTGATAATAATTAAAAAGGCGCTTCTTTCTATAAGGAAGCGTCTTTTTTTATTTTGTTTATACATTTTGTGGAGGTGTCACTATGAAAATAGGAGTAGTCGGGGCAACCGGAGAAGTTGGAAGAATGATGGTTCAGTTGATTGAAGAATTTGATTTGCCTGTGGAAGAACTGAGACTGTTTGCATCAAAACGTTCTGCAGGTTCACATATAAAGTATAAACACACTGAGTTGGTAGTGGAAGAGTTAACGGATGAGGTGATGAGTGAATCGTACGATTATTTGCTATTTTCAGCTGGGGGAGGAGTATCAAAACGCTTTTCTCCAATAGCCGCAACGGCGGGGAATGTGATTATTGACAATTCTTCTGCTTTTAGAGGGGAAGAAGGGATTCCCTTGGTGGTTCCGGAGATCAACGGTCATTTGCTTGAAAATTATCGAGGAATCATTGCCAATCCCAATTGCTCAACCATCCAAATGGTCCTGGCATTGAACGGGGTGAGGGATTTTGGTATTCGTGAGATTGTTGTATCCACGTATCAATCCATATCCGGTGCGGGTAGAAAGGCGTTGGATGAGTACTACAACCAGGTGGAATGGTTTGGAAAAGGTTATGATGTGAGTGAAAAATTTGAACAATCCCAAAAGAAAGTCTTTGAAAAACCCATTTTTTCAAACGTGATGCCCCTGATTGGTGAGATTGATCCGGAAACGGGTATGAGTAGTGAGGATTTGAAGTTGATTAACGAAACTAGAAAGATTTACTCTGATGATTCGATTACCGTTTATCCCTTTGCCGCCAGAGTCGCCAGTGAATATTCTCACGGTGAATCAGTCCTGGTCAAACTTGAAAAAGATGTTGATGTTTCCACGTTTATTGAAGCTGTTCAGAGCACCCCAAATGTGAAATATTCACAGGATATAGTGACCCCTTTAGAGGCAGCCGGAAGTGATATCACCTATGTGTCCAGGGTGAGAAAAATGGGTAAGGATGTGTTTATGATTTGGGTTGTAGCGGATAATATCAGAGTGGGAGCTGCCACGAACGCCCTCAGGATACTTGCCGAGCATCGGCGCATTAATCAAAGGAGATGATGATATGTTTCAGGGAGTAGGCACGGCGATTATCACGCCGTTTATAAACAGAACTGAAGGAAATGAAGTGTACACAGAAGTGGATTACAACGCATTGGAAAGATTCTGCGAATTTCAAATAGAAAACGGGGTTAACGCCTTAGTTGTTTTGGGAACAACCGGAGAAGCCCCCAGTATTGATGCCGTTGAGAGAAGGCAAATTGAGGAACATGCGGTTCGGATTTCAAATGGACGGGTACCGATTATTGTTGGGACGGGTACGAATAACACCCAACATTGTATTGAAAATAACAAGATTGCCGAAGAATCGGGGGCGGACGGGCTTTTGATCGTTACGCCATATTACAACAAATCAACTCAGAAGGGGCTTATCCGACATTTTTCTCATATTGCAGAACAAACCACACTACCCATTATCTTATACAACGTCCCTTCTCGAACAAGCGTGAATTTATTACCGGAAACGGTAGTAGAGATTTACAAGTCCAATCCCAATGTCATCGGTGTAAAAGAGGCCAGTGGAGATATTTCACAAATCGCGCGTCTTTTGAGTATCAAACCGGCGGGTTTAAAGGTCTATTCAGGAAATGATGACCAGGCCCTCCCCATCATTAGCCTGGGAGGTGAGGGGTGTATTTCTGTGATTTCAAATGTTCTCCCCTCACAGTTCAGTGCATTGGTCCATGAAGCATTGGCGGGTAATTACGAAGAAGCAAGGCGCTATCAGAAGATGCTCCTTCCCATGATGAATGCCCTGTTCACTGAGGTTAATCCCATACCCGTTAAATATGCCTGTTATAAAGAAGACCATTGCGAAAACCTCTTGCGTCTCCCCCTTATAGAAGCCAGTGAGCAAACCCAAGCGTTGATTGATATCCAGCTGGAAAGGTTGGGTGTTGCCATATGAAATACGGTATCATGGGCTATTCCGGAAGAATGGGTAAGTTGATACAGGAAGTTTTCAATGAAAGAGGTCATGAATTGGTTTATCGGTGCGACTTGAAAGAGGAATTCAGAGACGACGTTCCCCAGGTGATTGTAGACTTTTCAACTCCAAAGGCATTTGACAGGCTGATGGTTAAGGCAGAGGATTTCAATTGCTCACTGGTTGTGGGAACAACGGCCTTAAAAGTTGATGATATCGATCGATTAAAAGCCTATGCAAAGAAGAAAAGTGTGGTATATGCCAGAAACTTCTCCAAGGGCATATTAATCATGAAAAACATGATCAAAGGCATTTCCGGTGAGTTGCATGATTGGGATATAGAGATTATCGAAAAACATCATCGATTTAAAAAAGACAAACCCTCCGGTACGGCTAAAATGCTGGCGGAATGTTTTGATTTTGAAGTGCCCACTTCCAGTATTCGGATGGGCGGAATTCCCGGTGAGCATTCTGTTTTAATTGCGGGACTGGGTGAAATTATAGAGATCAAGCATCAGGCTATCTCCCCAAGAACTTTTGCTGAGGGGGCTTGTTCTGCCGCCGAGAGGATTGTCAAGCTTGAAAAGGGTTTTTATACCTTTGATGAAATCTGCGCGATGGAGGAACAAGATGGATAGTTATGGGTTGATCAATCAAATTGCAAATTCCAAAAAACAGACCCCCGTAAAAGTGACTTTGAAGGGAAAGTTGAATCAAAATATTAGAAACGTGAACGGTTTTTTCGGAAATGAAGATTTTGGAGTTCTCTATTGTTCTCTTGATGAATGGGAAAGAATTAAGGAGAAAGATTCAGAACTGATAGATGACTTTGTGCTGGAATGTGACAGACGAAACTCTGCCATTCCAATGGCAGACTTGACAAAATACAACGCCCGTATCGAGCCCGGTGCAATCATTCGCGATTTTGTGGAAATAGGGGACGGTGCAGTGATCATGATGGGAGCGGTATTGAATTTGGGCAGTGTTGTGGGTAAAGGAACCATGATCGACATGAATGTGGTTCTTGGTGGTAGAGCACAAGTGGGTGAGAATTGCCACATTGGCGCGGGCGCTGTACTGGCAGGAGTTATCGAACCACCCAGTGCCGATCCCGTTGTCATCGAAGACAACGTGTTGGTGGGGGCGAATGCCGTAATAACAGAAGGTGTACGAGTGGGTAAAAACGCTGTGATTGCAGCCGGGTCAGTCGTTTTAAGTAATGTGGAAGCCAATTCAGTTTATGCCGGAATACCGGCAAGGAAGATAAAAGAAACAGATACCAAAACAAAGGGTAAAACTCAAATGATACAGGCCTTGAGAAATCTGTGACCAGGGAAATCGTTTATGGTACAAGTCAAAAGAAATCTTAAAGTCCAAAAATATGGTGGCAGTTCACTGGCTGATGAAGAAAAAATCAGAACCGTTGCCAAAAAGATAAAAAGCGCATTGGAACAAGGTTACAGATTAGCAGTAGTCGTCTCGGCAAACGGAGATACCACCAACAGATTGATAAGCAAGGCTAAGGGGATTAACCCTTCACCTCATAACAGAGAGTTGGATATGCTGGTTTCAACCGGGGAACAAATCTCCGCTTCACTTTTGACCATGGCTTTGCATGCCGAAGATGTTCAGGCAATCTCCGTCAATGCGTATCAGCTGGGAATTGAAACAAATCAAGCCTATACGGAGGCAAAGATTCGAAAGATAGATACTCGAAGATTGCACAGATACCTAACAGATTATGAAGTGCTTGTTGTCACAGGTTTTCAGGGAATAACACAAGAAAACGAGATAACTACTCTTGGCAGGGGTGGTTCGGATACATCTGCGGTAGCACTGGCGGCTACTTTAGAATGTGATTGTGAAATATTCAGTGATTTTGACGGTATCTTTACCGTTGATCCAAGAATCATGCCAAAAGCGAAGAAGATTGAACGGATTACCTATGATGAAATGCTTGAAATGGCCTGTCTTGGTGCCAATGTTCTTCACAACAGAGCTGTGGAGATTGCAAAGAAATACAACGTACGCCTCAGGTGTGCATCAACTTTTTCAGATAAGGGAGGAACAAGGGTGACGGAGAATTACTTGGAAACGCCCATTGTAAGCGGGTTAAGCGTGATGAAGGATCAAACCCACATTACATTGTCAAACTTACCTCAAGGGGTGGCCATTAACAAAGAGGTATTTACAATCGCCTCTTCCAAAAACTGGAATATCGATATGATCTCCATTATACAGGTCAACGGTCACTTGGATGTGGCGTTCACCGTTGTGGAAAGTGTCATTGATGATGTGAAATCCACTTACGAGTCTATCTTTGAACAATATGAAGGTGTGGTTATCAGAGCGCAAACGGGATTTGCAAAGATATCCGTTGTGGGTTTGGGTATGAGAACGGAATCAGGAGTGGCATCCCGGTTCTTTGCGGCGTTGGCGAAAGGCTCCATACATGTTAAAATGGTAACAACATCGGAAATTAAAATATCCGTGTTAATCCCGCAGGAGCAGCTTGAAACGGCTGTGTCGTGTTTGAGTGAGGAGTTTGACTTATGTTCAGAATGAACCTTTACAAGGAGTTTGACTTTAAAGTAGACAGAGCATTGGGTGTAAACATATACGATACACAGGGGAACCGCTATTTGGATACCTTCAGCGGAATCGGTGTTTTGGCGCTGGGTCATTCCCATGAAGAAGTGCTTAAGGCGCAACAATTGCAGATGAAGAGATTTGAGCATATCTCAAACTTTTTCATACAGGATGATGCAGAAGAGATAGCGAAAATACTGGTGATTAAAACCGGAAGAACCGGACAGGTCTTTTTTACCAACTCCGGAACCGAAGCAGTGGAGGCAGCTCTAAAAGCTGTGAAAAAGAAATCACAAGAGTCCGGAAGAAAAAAGATTATGACCTTCAGCAACGCCTTTCACGGAAGAACTCTGGGTTCCCTCTCTTTAAACGGCTTTGAGCGCATGCGAAAACCCTTCGAGCCCTTGTTGGATAATGTGGTTCGCATTCCCTTCAACAACCTTGAAAAATTCCAGGAGGCGATTGATAAACACATCAATGAAACCGTTGCCTTATTCCTTGAACCCATTCAAGGATCAGGCGGTGTGGTGAAACTGGATCAGGCAAGTGCCGATATGATAAAAAATACGTTGGGAAAGTACGATGTATTGCTTGTATGTGACGAAATACAGGCAGGCTTGGGAAGAACCGGTAAATTCTACGCCTATCAGCATTTAGGCATCCATCCCGACATCATCACTTTGGGTAAAGCCATTGGTGGGGGACTGCCATTAGGTGCTACCGTATTCCTGAATGGAACGGAAACCATCTTCCAACAAGGCGATCACGGCTCCACATTCGCCCCAAACCCCATCTCAATCGCCGGTGGCAAGGTTGTTGTCAAGAAAATATCGGAAATTATGGACACTATCGAAGAAAAAGGCGCTTATTTTGTCTCAAATATAAAACAAACCGAAAAGATCCAAGAAATCCGCCAAACCGGCCTTATGATTGGTATTACACTGACAGAACCGGATCCCAAACTGAGAGTAAAAGCCCAGGAAAAGGGATTGTTGATTAATGTGCTTAATAACAGAATCATACGATTGCTTCCAGCGTTGAATATTGAATATTCGGAAATGGATGAGATGATTGGGATTTTGAATGAGCTTTTGAGTTAGTGCGTTTATTTGAGGATGTTTTGTTTTAAGAATAACGTTTGTGTGTTTTAAACGAAAGAAAGTACAGACCCTCCCGCCGCTTGGGCCGGCACCCCCACACGGGGGGATTTGTGAATTGTGATTTTTATTGAAGCTCTTCTTTTGGTTTCTGGTGACTTTCAAAATGGATTTTTTTCAAGATTTCCACATCATTCCAAATGAAAATCCCCCCTTGGGGCGGGGTGCCCACGAAGTG
>JASUTC010000071.1 GCA_030445775.1 Thermotogaceae bacterium
GGAACCGAGGCGATGGCTGAGGCTGCGATCAGAGCAGGTTGTAAATTGTATTTTGGTTACCCTATAACACCACAAAGTGAGCTTCCAGAGTATATGTCCAGAAGACTTCCTGAGATTGACGGTACTTTCCTGCAGGCTGAAAGTGAAGTAGCAGCAGTCAATATGGTATACGGTGCTGCGTGTACAGGTACCAGGGTTATGACTTCCACATCATCACCGGGTTTTTCCTTGATGATGGAAGGTGTTTCTTACATTGCAGGAGCTGAATTGCCTGCCGTATTCATTAATGTTGTTCGAGGTGGACCGGGTCTGGGTGATATTCAACCGGCACAATCGGACTATTTTCAAGGAACTAAAGGTGGCGGACACGGTGATTACAGACTCATCTGTTTAGCACCTTCCACATTACAGGAAGCAGTGGACCATATTGGATTGGCCTTTGATATGGCTGACAAATACAGAACCCCTGCTTTGATTATTGCAGACGGAATGCTTGGACAAATGATGGAACCGGTGACACTTCCTGAATTTTTAAATAAAGACTTAAAATCAGTTCACGAAGACTGGGCTTTAAGAGGAACCAACGGAAGAGAAAAGCATATGGTCACCTCTTTCGATATCGACCCTGTGAAGCTTGAAAAGATGAATGAACGCTATCAGGCTACATATCAAGAGATAGAAAAAAGCGAAGTAAGAGTTGAAGAGTATATGATGGCAGATGCCGAGTATGCCTTTGTGGCTTACGGAACAATGGCAAGAATTCTTAAGACAACCATAAAAATGGCAAGGGAAGAGGGGATTAAAGTAGGACTCATTCGACCCATCACATTATGGCCTTTCCCTTACAAAACGGTTGGAAAGGCTGCTGAGAAATGCAAGTTCCTCATGAGTGTTGAGATGAGTGCCGGACAGATGCTGGAAGATGTTCGAATTGGTGTTAACGGAAAGGTACCAACACCCTTCTACGGAAGAATGGGCGGTATGGTACCAACACCCACAGAAGTCCTTAACGCTTTGAAAAAGGAAATGGGGGTTTGATTATGGCTGAAAAATTAATCATGAAAAGACCGGAAGCACTGACGGATAAAGAGTTTACCTATTGCCCGGGTTGCTTGCATGGCGTAGCACACAGGTTGGTTGCAGAGATTTTAGATGAAATGGAATTGACACAAAACACCATTATGGTGGCTCCGGTGGGATGTTCTGTTTTTGCGTATGAATTCTTCAACGTTGACGGGACCGTAGCCGCACATGGAAGAGCTACTGCTGTTGCAACGGGTATTAAAAGGGCAATGCCGGATAGAACGGTGTTCACTTATCAAGGCGATGGGGACCTGGCAGCTATCGGAACAGCAGAGACCATTCATTCGGCAAACAGAGGGGAAAAGTTCACCACGATATTCATCAACAATGCTATATATGGAATGACGGGCGGACAGATGGCTCCAACAACATTGGAAGGCATGAAAACCACCACATCACCATATGGACGGGATGTTAATGATGTGGGATATCCGATACATGTTTGTGAATTACTTCAAAACCTGAAAGGTGTTGCCTATTTGGAAAGAGTCGCTTTGTTTACTCCCCAACAAATTCAAAAGGCAAAAAAAGCTATTAAAAAGGCCTTTACAGCCCAGCAAAAGGGATTGGGTTATTCTTTAATCGAGATCGTATCCACATGTCCCACAAACTGGGGACAAACACCTCTTGAGTCCATTGAATGGGCAAAAGATAAGATGATTTCTGAATTTCCTCTTGGCGTCTTTGTTGACAGGGTAGGTGATGACAAATGAGTCTTCACGGTACAATCGTTTCAGGTTTTGGCGGACAGGGTGTTATGCTCATTGGACAGATTCTTTCCTATGCAGCGATGGTGGAAGGGAAAAATGTTACCTGGCTTCCTTCCTACGGTCCTGAAATGAGAGGGGGAACCGCCAATTGTATGGTGGTGATCGATGAAGAAGCGGTAGGTTCACCCATTATTGACAAACCAACGGAAGTTATTGCCATGAATATTCCTTCTTTGATCAAATTCGAAGAAGAACTGGAAAAAGATGGCATGATGATACTAAACTCATCCGTTATAGACAAAGAACCCCAAAGGAGAGATATCAAAGTCATTAAAATCGATGCAAATAAAATTGCCGATGAAATCGGGAATTTAAAAGTTGCCAACATGGTGGTATTGGGTGCTTACATTGAAGCCACAAAGATTATTACATTAGATTCAGTTCAAAAGGCGTTGGAAAAGAAACTCACAGAATCTAAGGCAAAATTGGTACAAATAAATATAGAAGCCATTAAACGAGGAATGCAGGTAGCAAAAGAACAACTGTAAGTCCTCACTCCGGATATTGTACCCCTTTCGTTGGGAAGCGTGAGGGGTGTTTTTTTTATTAAAACTTACGAATTCTTACGGAAAACTACAAAAAAGAAAGAAAACGATAGTAAAACATAAAAATACGCAAGATAAACGACTGAGAGAAGATGAGATTGTGATTGCTTGTTATGTTAAATTGTGTTAATGTCTAAATATAAGGAGGATGAAATGCTAACTGAGGAAAGATTAAAAAGAATAGTTGATATATTAGAAGAGTACGGACAAGTTAAATCAAAAGAGTTATCTGAAATTTTATCTGTGTCTGAAGTGACAATAAGAAATGACTTGAATTTGCTGGAGGAAAAAGGGATTTTGTCTCGTGTTCATGGAGGAGCAGTCAAGATGAAAACTAAAATTTTTGATCCTCTCTTTCAGGAACAAAAAGCAATTGACAAGACAGAAAAATTGGAAATGGCTAAAAAGGCTGTTTCCGTCGTGGGTAAAAACGATGTGCTTTTTGTGGATGCAGGTAGCTCAACTTTGTTTTTTGTCGAAGAACTTTTAAAAAACCCGCCTTTGAATTTGACTGTAGTGACGAATTCGCTTTATGTCATCAATGAGGTTGTCCAGCATGAAAATATCAATCTGCTGGTCTTGGGAGGCACTTTTTATAAAAATTCCCTTAACTTTATTGAATTAGATATTTCCCCACTGATTCAACGATATTCTGTAAACAAGGTCTTTTTAGGGATTAACGGATTGGATGAAATAGGTTTTTACTCCTCCAATACAATTGAGGCAAGGACAAAGAGGGATATCTGCAAGCTAAACGCCGATATTTACGTTTTCGCCAGTTCTTCAAAACTGTTTAAAAAATCCTTGAAGTTGATATGTGAATGGAATGGGGACGAGACGATTATTACTTCTTCCAAGGTGATTAAAGAATTTGATAAATTAAATGAATTGAAGATAAAGAAAAAGATAAAGATTATGTAACTACCCTAATTGGGTAAAATAAGGAGGTCTTAAAATGAAAAAGTTGTTTTTTCTTTTGTTAATGGTTCTAACAGTAACGATGGTACTTTCCGCTACAGTAGAGATTGATCTTTGGTTTCACTCAGGAAGAGGGGCTGAGAGAAACGTACTTCAAGATCAAGTGGTAAGGTTCAACGCTATGCAGGATTTGGTATTTGTAAACGCTATTCAATTACCTGAAGGATCTTATAACGAGCAGGTTCAGGCTGCAGCATTGGCTAATGATCTTCCAGACTTACTTGACCTGGACGGACCAAATATGACGAATTACGCATGGGCCAATTTTATCATGCCTTTGGATAAGTATATGTCCGTTGAACTTAAAAACGATCTGCTGCCTTCCATTATCAAACAGGGAACTTATAACGGAAAGATCTACGCACTGGGTACCTTTGATTCAGGTTTGGCTATTTGGGGGAATAAAGCTTATCTCAAAAAAGCGGGGGTCAGAATTCCAACCAGTGTAGATGATGCGTGGACTAAGGAAGAATTTATGGATGCACTTGCAAAATTGAAGGCACTACCTGAAGTGGACTATCCTTTGGATTTGATGCTGATTGAAAGTGGGGAATGGGATACTTACGGTTTTTCACCTATTTTTCAAGCATTTGGTGCTGATCTCATCAACAGGGAGACATATATGACGGCAGATGGTGTTCTCAACGGTCCTGAAGCGGTTGAAGCAGGAAAATGGATGCGTTCATTGATAGAAAAAGGATATGTTAACAGAAGTCCTGCCAACGATGCCGCATTATTGGATGGAACAGGTGCGTTAGCATGGACAGGTCATTGGTATTATAACAATGCAAAAGATGCACTTGGGGATGATTTGGTACTTATTCCCATGCCTAAATTAGGTGATGAAGATTCTAAATACGGTGGACAGGCAACAGGTATGGGATCATGGTGTTGGGGAATAACAACTAATTCCGATCATCCATATGCAGCCTGGTTATTCCTGAGATTTATCCTCAGACCGGAAGAAATTTTACTAATGTCAAATGCAAACGGTGCTGTTCCATCAAGATTTTCAGCTGTCGCAATGTCAGATCTTTACAAAGAGGGAGGTGCTTTGGAATTATATGTTGAACAAGCGGATAAGATAGCTGTAGAAAGACCGGTAACTCCAGCTTATCCTGTTATCACCTTGGAATTTTCCAGAGCGATTCAAGAAATATTGAACGGTACCGATGTACAGAAAACACTGGACAGAGCCGTTGAAGAAATTGACTGGGATATCGAGGATAATAACGGTTATCCCATGGATTAAAATTTGCCAGAGAAAAGCCCCTGTTTAAAGGGGCTTTTCTTTCTTAAGGAGGCTGTAAACAGTGGCTTATGCACTTTCAAAGAAGAAAAAAAGAGCAGTGCTACTTTTCATCTTGCCTGGACTTTGCTTGCTGAGCATGTTTATGATTTTACCTTTTCTAATGTCTTTTGGATTATCCTTTACCAATCAACGTTTATTAAGTAGATATGCCACTGAATTTATCGGCTGGAGTAATTATGAAAGGCTGTTCAGGGATGATTTGTTTTTCACCGGCTTAAAAAACAATTTTGTCTTTGCTTTAATTGTCGTTCCCATTCAAACTGTCCTGGCATTGGGGATGGCAATGGTAGTTAATAAGCATTTAAAGGGAGTCAAGATATTTAGAACGGCTTACTTTATGCCTACTGTCACTACGATGGTTGTAGTTTCAGTTGTCTGGACCTTTATGTACAATCCCCAAGGGTTGATCAACAATTTTATGCAAGCAATTACCTTCGGTAATTGGGAGACGGTTGATTTTCTTAAAAATTCTCAATGGGCATTTCCGGCTATTATGCTGATGTCTATTTGGCAGGGGGCGGGTTTCCAGATGCTCATTTTTCTTGCCGGCTTGCAGGAGATTCCGGAAATTCTTTACGAGGCAGCCACCATTGATGGTGCCAACAAGTGGAGAAAATTTTGGAATATAACACTACCACAATTAAGAAATACAACGACTTTTGTTCTCATTTCTACAACAATTCTTGCTCTCAGGCTTTTTGATCAGATAAAAATAATGACCAATGGCGGGCCCAACGATTCTACTTATACTGTCATTTTACATCTTTACAATTCCGGCTTTTCAAAACAAAGAGTGGGATATGCATCAGCAATCACAGTTGTATTCTTTTTAATCGTTTTAGCGATTTCAATTGTTCAAAGACTGATACTTCGTGAAGAAAGGGAGGTTTAACTGATGGCTCAGCAAAGAAGTTTGAAACGTGTTAAAATATTTGACAAGGTTATCGGATATTTTCTATTAACTTTGTTGGCTCTCTTTTTTCTTTTTCCTTTGGTGTACATGGTTTCAACCTCTCTTAATCCAGATGAAAGAGATATTGTAAACAAAATGGGTTCTGTCATGGCCTTCGTTCCTAAAAACATTTCTTTGAAAAATTATATTGGTGATCCTGATGCAGAAGATCCAACAAAAACTGAAAATCAAGGTGTCATCGGTAGAATGAACTTTGGACGTTTCATGTTTAATTCGGTTTTTATTGTATCCTGTACCGTTCTGGCCGGTTTACTCGTGAATAGTATGTTGGCTTTTGGTTTGGCAAGATTTTCTTTTAAGGGGAGAGAAGTTCTTGTTTCCGGTATTGTGGCCTTAATGATTATCCCTTTTGAAGCTATAGCAATTCCTTTATTGTGGTTGGTGAACAATCTGGGATGGCTGGATTCATATCAGGTTCAAATCATCCCATTTATTGCTAATCCGTTCTATATTTTTTTATTTTATCAATTCTTTATTCAGTTTCCAAAAGCTCTTGAGGAAGCGGCGTTGATTGATGGGGCCAGTTGGTTCAAAATTTATTGGAAGGTTGCACTCCCTTTATCCAAGCCCATTCTTTCAAGTGTTGCTATCTTACACTTTCTTATGCAGTGGGGATTTTTCCTTTGGCCACTCATGGTTACTAGAGGTGAGGAGTATAGACCGCTACCGGTGGCGATGCAGCAATTTTTTGGACAATATCCAAGAGACTGGGGGGATATTATGGCTTTCGCCAGTATGATGACAATACCCGTACTCGTTTTATTTGTAATACTGCAAAGACATTTTGTTAATAGCGTCAAAAGTAGTGGTATAAAGTAAAGGACTGATAAAATGGCTTATTTCCTAAAACCACAGTATCATTTTTCACCCATGATAGGTTGGTTAAACGATCCTAATGGTCTGATCGAATTCAAAGAACAATATCACTTATTTTATCAATTTAATCCTAATAGTCCTAATTGGGGAAAAATGCATTGGGGACATGCGGTGAGTAAAGATTTGTTTCACTGGATGCACCTGCCTGTTGCACTTTACCCTGAAAAATCGCTTTCAGAGAAAGATTATAGTGGTATTTTTTCAGGTTCCGCAATAGAAAAAGATGAGCAATTGGTTCTGATGTACACTCAGTATTTTGACCCGGACATTTTCAATAACAGATTTAAGGAAGAACAGTGTATCGCCTTTTCAAAGGATGGGGTGAATTTTGAAAAGCACAAGGGAAATCCTGTTATTGCAAAACCTCCAAATCAACTGTTTCATGATTATCGAGACCCAAAGATCTTTAAAGTGAGTAGTAATGAATATTATTGCGTCATTGGTGCTGGAGAAAACGGAATTGGGAAAGTTCTTTTATATACTTCAAAGGACCTGTATAACTGGCATTTTGAAAATGTACTCTGTGAGTTCAATCCTGACTGTTTTGGTCCGGTGATTGAATGTCCCGATTTTTTCCAATTAAATGGGAAATGGGTCATTTTATTTTCTGCCGGGTTCACCGAAAAAGGAAAAAGAAAAAACTATTATGCGATTGGTGATTTTATCGGCAATAAATTTTTACCGGATTGTATAGAGTCATTGGATCTTGCAAATGACCTTTATGCTACCCAGACCTTTCAAGATAAAAATAACCGACGAATAGCCATTGGATGGTTGCACACTCCTGACAGGAATAATTATTCAGTAGATGAAGGTTGGGCCGGTATCATGAGTATTCCCAAAGAATTATCCATCAAAGATAACCGGTTGATTCAGCAACCAGTGAAAGAATTTCAAAAGCTAATAATGGAAAAAACGGATAATGATAAAACACTCAGTTCAGACAGAACACTTGATATTTCATCTTTACAAAATCTTATATACCTGAGCATACAAAATCTAAGCGAGGGTTTTCAGATCGTTTTTGTAAACAAAAAAGATGAATTGATTTTGGATAAATCAATGGATTCCTTTGAAATAACTGAGTTGAGAAATGGGACGATAGAATTTAAGGATGCATATAAATTAGAGAATACTTTGGATAAATTGGATGTGTATATGGACAAAACATCCATAGAGATTTTTTTTAATAATGGTGAAAAAGTCGCCTCTTTTAGAACCTATCCCAGAGATAATTATAAAAAATTAATTGTTAATCCTTTCCCCAAAAAATCCTTCTCAATATTTCAGGTTCAACCGGCTTTTAACTGCTTGTTATAGACAAAGTTTAAGTACATCCTGCTATTTGGCATCTACACGAGGTGGGTTGACTTTTCCTAAACTCAATCCAATCCAAAAGCAGATAGCCGATGAGGTAACAAAAAGCAGAAGTGATTTTTTTGAGGCTTCCCAAAAATACAAGCAAATAACCTTGGAATAAACGAAAAATGCTCAAGATTAATTATATCATCATTACAGGCAATTGCTTTTAATTTATTTTGGATAACCATCCGGATGATTTTTATGCCATTTCCAAGCTGTGGCGATGATTTTCTCTAAATCGTTATACTGTGGTTTCCAATTCAATTGTTTGATGATTTTTTCTGAAGATGCGATTAAAACGGCCGGGTCACCGTGTCTCCTATTTGTTTCAATGGTTTTAATGTTTTTACAGGTTACCTTTTTTGCTGTTTCAATTACCTCTTTAACAGAAAAGCCAACGCCATTTCCCAGGTTAAATACTTCACTTTGCCCCCCATTCAGCAGTCTTTCCAGAGATAAGATATGTGCTGATGCCAAATCTGAAACGTGGATATAGTCTCGTATACATGTTCCATCTTTTGTAGGATAATCTGTTCCAAATATGGAGATACTCTCGCGCTTCCCCAGTGGGACTTGCAGGATAAGTGGGATTAAATGGGTTTCAGGATCATGATCTTCGCCAATTTCACCACTTGGATGGGCTCCGGCAGCGTTGAAGTAACGTAAAGTGGTGTATTTGATGTCATAGGCTTGATCCGCCCAATCTAACATCTTTTCCACTGTGAGTTTGGTTTCCCCGTAAGGATTTTTAGGTGTTGTTGGTTCAGTTTCAAGAATGGGAATATGTTCCGGTTCACCGTATGTGGCAGCAGTGGATGAGAAGACGATATACTTTACGCCAAATTCTCTCATCA
>JASUTC010000011.1 GCA_030445775.1 Thermotogaceae bacterium
GCGATCATTCGAACGGCATACGGTGCAGGCGCTGATGCCGTTGTGATCACAAAAGACAATTCTGTCCAAGTTAACCCCACGGTGATTAAAGTATCCACAGGGTTGGTCTTTCATATGCCCATCATCCAAACGGTAAACGAGGCTCGATTTCTGGATCATGTAAAATCTGCCGGTTTTTGGGTGTATTCAGCGGATATGGATGGACAGGATTACCCTCAGGTTGAATGGGACAAAAAGACGGTACTGGTCTTTGGCAACGAAGGCAAGGGTATTCGGCGGTTGGTGAAGGAAAAATGCGACGTGACGGTCAGAATTCCCATGAAGCGGGAAATGGATTCACTGAATCTGTCGGTATCGGTAGGCATATTGGCGTTTTCAGTCGCCTTGAAGAGGTGAGGACTCTGTGGCAATAAGGAAGCTGCCTCAGGAAATATACATGAAAATAGCGGCGGGCGAAGTGGTAACTTCCGCCGGTTCAGTGGTTAAGGAATTGATTGAAAACTCCCTGGATTCCGGAGCTTCTTCCGTCAAGCTGGAAATCAAAAACGGGGGCAAGGACGCCATTAAGGTTTCCGACAACGGCTCCGGCATACCTGCAGAGGAAATTAGTTTAGCCGTTCATCCCCATGCCACAAGCAAAATCCAACAATGGGATGACATTTTGGACTTGGACACATTTGGTTTCAGGGGTGAGGCCCTTTCATCCATCGCATCGGTTTCCGAATTCTACATTTCATCCAAAACAAACGGGGAAGATGTGGGAACATCTTTGTTTTTCAGAGGCGGCCAGCTGATGGAAGAGAAAAGGATGCCCATGAACACGGGTACAACCATAGAGGTGAGAAACCTCTTTTATAACGTACCTGCCAGAAGGAAATTTCTAAAGGCCTCTTCTTCGGAATCAAGATACGTGATGGAAGTCCTGGAAAAATTTCTGTTGGCGCGCCCGGATGTGGCTTTTGAATTTATCAGAGATGGGAGCGCTGTTTTTCAATGGGCCAAAGAATCGCTGAACAATAGGATTCAAAGGGTTCTCAAAGTCGATGACCCCGCAAACCTATTGGAGGTAGACCATCAGCAAGGTAGCTTCAGCGTACAAGGTGCCGTCAGCTCACCCCAACACAGCAGACCCAATATGACCGGTATAACGTCATTTGTCAACGGCCGATACGTTAAGGACCCCATCGTCTACGCAGCGGTAAGGGACTTTTTTACCCCCATACTGGGTAAAGGCCGATATCCCATGGCGGTGTTGTTTATGAGTGTTCCAAAATCGGAAGTGGATATCAACGTCCACCCCCAAAAGCTGGAGGTCAAATATTCTCAAAGTGGGGTCATATACAGCCTGATAAAAAATGCCTTAAAAAGCGCCTTTTCAGATTATTCCATGCAGATTAGAGAGGAATTTTCGGATTTAAGACAGGCTCCACAAAGAGACCCGATCAAAACAAAAGGGAACCCCAATATTCGCGCCTACAAGGACACACCCACTGTCAATGACACCCAAAGACCGTCTTATACAACATCTCAACCTTTAAGAAGACCGAATTCATTTGCTCAAACTGAACCGATCATCAACCGGCTTCATCATAAAAGGCAGCCTGAAAACCATAAACAACAGGTCTTTTCAACCGATAAGATCATTGGCATTGCCAACAGGCGTTACATCATCCTGGAGGATGAAACCGGATTGCAATTCATCGATTTTCACGCCGCTCATGAAAGGGTTCTCTATGAAAAGATCAAAGAACAGGAAATAAAACTACAGATTCAACAGTTGCTTCAACCCATCCAAGTGGGAATCGATTTGGCATCTTTTCAAATCCTTGAGGACAAACGCTCATCTTTTACCCAGTTGGGATTTGATTACGAATTATCCAAACAAGAAGCAAAAATCAGGGGAATACCCAACTTGATTCGACAACAGGATGCCCCCGAGGTCTTTAAAGAGATCATCGATGAATTCAGATTAACCGACTTGGAAAAGGAAAGTGAAGTGTACGACAACATTTATGCAACCATCGCCTGCCATAGCGCCTTTAGAACGGGTGACTTTATTACCGTCCCTCAGGCGGAAGACCTGTTGAAAGAAATGAAGATCTACGATGTTTTTTCCTGTCCCCATGGCAGACCGGTGAAGTACAAGCTCCCGTTTTCTCAATTGGATACCTTCTTTAAACGGAGCTGATGATGGTGGTGAAAATATGAAAAAAGCGACAATCGGAAAATTACTCATGGACAAGAACAACAACACGCCGGTTCTTGAGCTGAATGTGGAGGGAACCGACAAAAAGGTCTATTTGTGGATCGGTGCATGCGAGGCATGGGCTTTGGCCATGTCCATAGAAAATTTCCACCTGATCAGACCCATGACTCACGATCTTTTAATATCATCCGTGGAAACCATGGGAGGGATTTTTGATCATGTGGTGATCCATTCCATTAAAAACGGTACCTTTCTGGCAAACCTTGTGATCAAAAAAGCTCCAACCGATCAAAAAACGGAAAAGGTGGAACAGTATATCGAATTGGATGCCCGTCCCTCGGATTGCCTGGTTATAGCAAACAAGTTGGATCTGCCGGTCTTTGTAACCAGCGAAGTCCTTCTTGAAGCCGGTATGAGTGGTTCTATCACCACGGAAAGAACCGTTGAAGAGGACCGAGAAAAACAGGAGTTCCGGTCTTTTCTCAATCATTTCAACATGAACGATCTGAAACAGTACCTGGACAAGGAGGAAGACGAAGGAGAAGACGAGAGCGACCATTGAAAAAAGTAAAGGATATCACGTCACTGAGCTTTGAACTGTTGAAATACGACAAGTCCCAATGGGGGCCTTTATGGCGGGACATTGTCCTTTCAAAAGCACCCACTTTGTTTTCGTTGTATATGAGGGAAAATGAAGTGGATTTTAAGGCGATAACAACCTTTTACGATTCACTGGAACGTCGGGAATACGACAGTCTTTATTGGAAGTACAACAAATTTTCAGAACAGATTCGGTGGGTTCTGTTTGAAAGTGCCGGCAGGATTTACCGTCAATCAATAGCCGATTTTGGCATTTTTTTATCTGTGGGGATTAACAGAAACACCTTTTCCTTTTTTCGAACGAAAAAGGGTGTTGTTATGTTTATCGATATTTGGTTTTTATTGGGGGTCAATCATGAGAAAAAACTTGGAAAGATTTTCAAGGTGGATGCAATTACAACACTATTCACCTGCAACTATCAAAGAATACAATCGGGAACTGAATAAGTTTTACGATTTCATTGAACATGAATCACTTGACTTTGAAGAATTAACACTTGTGGATATTGAAGACTACGTCTTCAGTAAGGACGTGAACGAGCGTACAAAGAATCGAACCCTTTCTTCCATCAAGTCCTTTTTTAATTACCTGCAATCAAGGGGCATTGTAACGAAAAACCCCGCCAAGGATGTAAAATCCATTAAACTGAGACGAAAGAACCCCGTCTTCCTCAACGAAGAGGAATATCATCTGCTGATGCAAACCATCAATGAGCAGGCCAGGGGCTTTGTGGGCTTAAGGGATAAGACGATTGTCAGTCTGCTTCTGGGAACCGGTATGCGGGTAAGTGAAATCACATCCATGCAATTGGGTTGTGAAACCAAAGACCGGACCGGCCGGTATTCCCTGGAAGTCATGAGAAAGGGGCAAGAAATGGATTACGTCTACATCAATCAGAAGATTTCATTGCTCTTTGAAGATTATTTACACGAAAGAAGGAAAATCCAAGCTGATTTTGACTTTATCTTTTTAACCTATCGGAAAAAGCCAATGGATCGAACAGCTGTCTATCGTATGGTGAAAAAATATTTGGAAATGTGCGGTTTGGATAAAAAGAAAATGGGACCTCATGTGCTCAGACATACCTTTGCCACTGCACTGATGAGTAAAGACGTTTCATTGTATAAAATAAAAGAGCTGATGAACCACAAAAGTCTTTCCACAACCCAGAATTATTTACATGTAATGGAAGAAGACTTAAAAGACGTTGTTGAGAAAATAGATTTTTGAAAGGAAATGAGTGTTAATGGAGGTCTTTTCACAAACAAAACTGGAATTTCAAAAAGTGTTGAATAAACTGAAGGAATACGCCTTTTCAAATTACGGACGAACGGAAGTCCTTCAACTAAAACCCTTTGAAAATCCAAGGGAAGAGTTGAAAAAGACCCGGGAAATGTTGCATCTCATGTTCCAGGAAGGCGAACCACCGGTGGGGGGCATCTTCGATGTGCGAGACGAGATCGAGCAGGTGAGAGCAGGGGATGTATTGGAACCGTTGGATCTGTTGAAGATTAAAAACACGGTTTTGGGGATACAAACTCTTATTGACTGGTTTGAAGAACTTGAGGAACCCTATCCTCTGATCAAATTCCTGGTTGACGGACTTTCCGGTTTCCCCGCATTTACCAAAAAGGTGGATATTGCCGTAGATCAAATGGGAGAGATCAAAGATTCAGCGTCTCCCAAACTGAAGGAAATCAGGGTGGAAAAACGGCGAATACTCAACACCCTGAAAAACAAATTGGACGCTTATATCTCTTCGGGATTTTCCAACAATCTGCAGCAATCCAGTTATTTTCTTCGAGACGGCCGTTATGTGTTACCCATCAAAAACACAAGCCGTTCCGGAATCAAGGGAATCATCCATTCCACTTCCTCTTCCGGAGCAACTTATTACATGGAACCCGAAGCATTGGTTGAACTCAACGACAAGTCCAAGGAGATTCACGACAAAGAACGGGAGGAAATCAACCGAATTCTGAGAGAGCTCTCCATGTATATTCTCAACAACATCGAAACCTTCGACCATAACAACGTGAATCTGGTGGAATTCGATTTACTCTGGACCAAGGCCAAGTTTGCCGTGAAAAACAAGGGGGTTGTTCCAGAACTCTCCGAAAAGGCTGATTTCACCCTGCTAAACGTAAGGCATCCGTTAATAGCAACAGACACCTGCGTCCCCATAACCGTATCGTTGGGGAACGGAAAACGGGGGATTGTGATCACCGGACCCAATACCGGCGGGAAGACAGTAACCTTAAAAACCATCGGTTTATCCCATTTGATGGGATTGTGCGGAATTCCCATATTGGCGGATAAAGGCAGCAAGATTGGTTATTACGATCATATCAT
Source organism: Thermotogaceae bacterium (assembly GCA_030445775.1). Classification (GTDB taxonomy): domain Bacteria; phylum Thermotogota; class Thermotogae; order MWEM01; family MWEM01; genus JASUTC01. The sequence continues at coordinate 5,160 of JASUTC010000011.1, forward strand.
GGCCGATATCGGTGACGAACAATCCATCGAACAATCCCTGAGTACATTTTCCGGTCATTTAAGAAACATCACGGAAATCGTCAAATGTGCCAACGAAAAAACCCTGGTGCTCCTGGACGAATTGGGTGCGGGTACCGATCCGGTAGAAGGAGCCGCACTTGCCTTGGGATTGCTGGAAGTCCTGTTGGAGAAAAAGGCTATGATCGTTGTGACATCCCATCTGTCGCCTCTCAAATTATACTGTTTCGGAAGGAAAGAGCTGATCAACGCCTCCGTCAGTTTCGATGTGGAAACCCTTTCCCCCACCTACAACCTGAGAGTTGGTTTGGCGGGAAGCTCCAACGCCTTTGAAATCGCAAAGCGATTGGGTGTGCCGGACGAAGTCCTGCAGAGTGCCGAGAAATTCAAGACGAAAGAATACGCCAATGTGGATGAAATCCTCAATACCCTTCACGATGAAAAGAAGGTATTGGAAGAGGAAAAGTCAAAGGCCACTCAGCTGCGTAAGAATCTTGAGTCCCAGGAATTCCTGATGCAGGAAAAGCTTGAAAAACTGCGGAAGAAAAAGATCGAAGGCTTCATGGAAGATATCGATGAATTGGATGAATTTCTGACCGAATTGAAAAAAGAGGCTGAAAATGCCGTCAACAAGGTGAAAAAGACGAAAAACGCCTCTTTGAATGAAGTCAAACAAGTCAATCAGAAACTGGATCAAATGAAAAAAAACAAGTTAGAAACCCTGAAATCCAAGTTGGCTCAAGCCGATCAAACAAAAGAAAAGGTAGAATATGATAAGATACAACCTGGAGACTGGGTGAAGATAAAAGGAACAGAAGTTGCACTTGAAGTCGTTGACAAACGTGACGGAAAAGTCATCGTTCAAAACGGCCCGCTGAAAGTTGAAGTTAACCCAATGAATCTGATCCGGGCACAAAAAGACGATATTCCCGATCAAAACAGGGAGGAGAAATACGCCTTTTACGGATTGATGAACTCCCAGGTTTCCAGGCAGTCACAAGAGGGGAGTTATTCATCACATCGATTAGATATTCGGGGTCATACAGTTGAGGAAGGTGTTGAAAAATTAAACGCCTTTTTGGAAAATATGTTGGTAAAAAACCAAAAGATCGCTTACGTTGTACACGGAAAAGGGACCGGAAGGTTGGCCGAAGGGATATGGGATTATTTAAACAACGATCCCAGAATTTCATCCTTTAGAATTGGCAAACCGAAAGAAGGGGGGACCGGTGTTACGGTAATCGATCTGGAATAATAACCTGGGGGGGTAAATAATGTCTGAAATGCTCATTAGAGGGGGAAAGAAACTAAGGGGAGAGGTTCAAGTCAGCGGTTCAAAAAATGCCGTCCTGCCTATTCTCGCAGCCAGTCTATTGACCAATGAGAGAATTCTGATCAAACGGGTTCCCGATTTGGAAGATGTAAGAACCATGCTGGAGATTTTGTCATCTCTCAACATAGAAACAACTTTTGAAAACGGACAAATCGAGATAAAGGCCCATTCAACATGCAAAAACTCCGTTCCTTATCATCTCATACGAAAAATGCGGGCCTCGTTCAACATCCTGGGACCCTTATCCGTCATTCACAATGAAGCGGGTGTCCCACTTCCCGGTGGCTGTTCCATCGGACCAAGGCCGGTGGATTTACATTTGATGGGATTGAACAAACTGGGGTTTGAAAATCGAATTGAACACGGGGTGGTTTTCACACAGCGAAAGGAAAAACCCCGTTCCGTGACAGTGGATCTGCCTTTTCCGTCAGTAGGAGCCACTGAACAGATCCTCTCTGCTGCTGTCAAGCTTACGGGAACAACTACCGTTATCAACAACGCCGCTAAGGAACCCGAAATCGGACAACTCATCGACTTCCTGACACAAATGGGGGCAAGGATTAGAGGAAAAGATACGTCAACTTTAATGATCGAAGGGGTTGAGGAACTCCACGGCATAGAATTTGAAGTCATTCCCGATCGAATGGAAGCGGGTACATACATGTTGGCCGGATTGATCACCAACAGCGCCATAACCGTCAACGGTTACATCTCTGAACACAATCAAGCCCTTACACAGGAGCTGTTGAAGATTAATGCGCCGATTCAGATCAACGATGACCGTGTGACAACAAAGGAAAGACAAGAAACTCTAAAGGGAACGTATATCCGTGCCGACATATACCCGTATTTCCCAACAGACATGCAACCTCAAATGACAACTCTTTTAACTCTCTCAGAGGGCCGTTCAATCGTCAACGACCGGGTTTTTCCCGAAAGAAATTCCCATGCGGAGGAATTAAGAAGACTGGGAGCCCATGCCTACGCAAGAAATCAAAACATCATCATCAAAGGCCAAAAAGAACTCCAAGGTGCCCCCGTATTCGCCACCGACCTCAGATGCGCCGCCGCCCTAATACTGGCGGGACTTGCCGCCAAAGGGGAAACGGTAGTCCAGGAAGTAGATCACATCTTCAGAGGTTATGACCGGATAGTTGAAAAACTAAGGGGTTTGAATGCGGATGTGGCGTTGAGATAACGGGATATTTTGTTTCAAGCGTTTTGTACTCCAGGAGCAAGGGATGCGTCTTGACCGGCTTCACGTTTTCGAAAAGACTCCGATTCGCTCATACCCAAAAGGCTAAAAACTGCAAAATCCCCCCAAACCCTCTCAAAAAAACTCATTTTACAAAAAGCCCCTTTTTAGCGTATAATTAAACTAACGAATTGATAAAAAAATGGAGGTACACTATGGCTAAATTTAAGGCATTGGAGGATTTTGCCAGCGAGGGAAAGGGATCGGAAGATATCCCCGAAATCCTGCCCGTTATACCCATGCGCACCAATATGCTGGTCTACCCGGGGTCTGTTATTCCCTTTTACATCGGCCGGGAAAAATCCTTGAATTCATTGGAAGAGTCCATTGAAAAGAAAAACCGTTTCCTGTTTCTCTGCTCTCAAAAGGATATACAGGAAAATGAACCCAAAGAAGTTGATCTGTTCACACATGGAGTTGTGGCAAGAGTCATGCAGTTAATGAAGCTTCCGGACAATTCCTTTAAAGTATTGGTAGAGGGAGTAGTCCGGGGAAAGATCGTGGATGGCTTACAGGATGGAGAGTCCCTTTCCGCAAAAGTTGAAATACTGAAAGTCAATTACCGAAACACAAAAGCACTGGAAGTCCTTATCCGAAAAGTGAGAGATGAAGCCAGAAAGTTTTTCCAGTACACCAGAAGAATTCCCAACGAGGCTTTACAGGCCTTGGAGGGAACTGAGGATGCGGATAAATTTGCCGACCTTGTGGCTTCCATACTGCCCTTAAAGTTGGATGAAAAACAGGTTTTACTTGAAATTGTTCATCCGAAAAACCGTTTGGAATTGCTTTTGGAAATCTTATTGCGGGAAAATGAATTGTTGAAAATAGAGGAAGATCTTGAGAAAAAGGTCAAGGGAAAACTGGAACAGAATCAGAAGGAATATTATCTCAGGGAGAAGATGAAGACGATCAAAGAGGAATTGGACGGCACCGGCGATCCCGAAATTATGGAACTCAAAGAGAAGATCGATGCCGCTGAATTACCTCCCGAAGTGGAAGAAAAGGCCCTGAAACAATTGGAAAGGTTAGAAAAATCACCCACATTTTCAGCGGAATCCACCGTGATTCGTTCTTACATCGACTGGCTGATTGAAATGCCTTGGAACAGTGAATCCGACGATATCATCGACATCAAAAAGGCTCGAGCGGTTCTGGATACAGACCATTACGGTTTGGAAGATGTTAAAAAGCGAATTTTAGAATACCTGGCAGCCCGATCTTTCTCCAAAGGACTGAAGGCGCCTATCCTCTGTTTGGTAGGCCCTCCCGGAGTGGGGAAAACTTCTCTTGGAAAATCTCTCGCAAAGGCCATGAATCGAAAATTCGTTCGGATGTCCCTGGGTGGTTTGCGTGATGAAGCCGAAATAAGAGGACACAGAAGAACTTACGTAGGGGCTTTGCCTGGTCGAATCATTCAGTTAATCCGAGAAGCTGGGGTCAAGAATCCCTTGATTTTGCTGGATGAAATTGATAAACTGGGTCAAAGTTTTCAAGGTGATCCGGCAGCAGCCTTGTTGGAAGTCTTGGACCCGGAGCAAAACAAGACCTTCACGGATCATTATCTGGAAGTGGAATTTGACCTGTCAAAGGTCATCTTTATCACCACGGCCAACGTCATTTACACCATCCCGGATGCCTTGCGGGATCGGATGGAAGTCATTGAAATCTCCGGCTATACGAAGGTTGAAAAGGAAAAGATCGCCACAGGCTATCTGATTCCAGAAATCCTGGAAGAACACAACATGACGGATAAGGTCAACATCACCCCTTACGCCTTGAGCCAAATCATTGACGGCTATACAAGGGAGGCCGGGGTGAGAAATCTCAAACGAGAGTTGGCCTCAGTAGTAAGAAAAACTGCTTTAGAACTGCTTGAAAATGATCTTGACAAAAAAAAGATCAGAAAAAAGGATGTTGAAGAGCTTTTGGGGCCACCCAAATTCCTGGAAGATGAACGGTTGAAAAAGCCTGAAATTGGAATAACCACAGGTCTTGCATGGACAGCTGTTGGTGGTACCGTTTTACAGGTAGAAGCGTTGTTTCAACCCGGAAAAGGTCACATTCACATGACCGGCCAACTGGGGGATGTGATGAAAGAATCCGCCCAAATTGCCCTTTCTCTGGCACGGGTCAGGTGTCAGGAAGACTGTGATGAAAAGTTCTTTGAAAAACACGACATTCACCTGCATGTCCCCGAGGGGGCTGTCCCAAAGGACGGACCTTCCGCCGGAGTGACGCTGATTACATCCATCGTCTCTTGTTTGAAAAACAAACCGGTAAGAAATGATATAGCCATGACGGGTGAGATTAGTCTCAGGGGAAAGGTCTTTCCCATTGGTGGCGTGAAAGAAAAGGTGTTGGCGGCCTATCGGATCGGCATTCATGAAGTAATCCTTCCGGCGGCCAACGAAAAGGATTTATATAAGATCCCCAAGGAAATTCGCGAAAAAATCACATTCCACTTTGTCGAGAACGTTGATGAGGTATTACAGATTGCGTTGAAGGACTGATATCCGGTGTACAAGATAAAAACAATCGAATTGCTGAATACCGCCTATTTACCAAAGCAACTGCCAAAAGATATGGCCTACAGAAAATCAATCGCCTTTGTGGGGCGATCTAACGTGGGAAAATCATCGCTGATGAACGTACTCTTTAACAGAAAGATGGCGAAAGTCAGCTCAACGCCCGGAAAAACCCGTTCCATCAACTTTTATCTGATCAACGAGAAAGATTATTTCATCGATCTTCCGGGATATGGCTATGCCAGACGTTCACAAGAGGAAATCAAGAAATGGAATACATTGATGAACGCCTTTTTTTCAGAATCAGAGGGACTTGAAATGCTGTTTGTCCTCATCGATTCCAGGCATTCCTTGATTAAAGCGGATGACATTTTCTTCCAATGGATCTTGGAATACCATGTTCCCATAGCGATTGTTTTGACCAAAACGGATAAAATATCTTCTCAAAAACTTGATCTGTCCATTCAACAAACCAAAGCGCTATCTCAGCCATATGGAGATTTCAACATCTTTCCCGTCTCGTGTACAAAGCGCAAGGGGTTGAATGAATTGTTCAAGTTCATAGGGGATGTTCTCGTGTGAAAAGATTCAAGTTTCGACTTGACAGGGTCCTGAGCATCTTTTTAAAACGTTTGGACCAGCAAAAGATGAACGTCCACAAGGCTCAGATCAATCGTGATAACAAGGAAACAGAAATCGTAGAATTTCAGTATCATATTGTCCAGCAGGAAAATCGCTTTTCCTTTCTCATGCAAGGAGGGCAGATTTCACCCAGAGATTGTGTTTCTTGGGAGAATTACATCGATTATGAATACGTTTTGCTTGAGCAGCATAAAAGTGAACTGAAACAGTTGGAAAAAGACCTTGAAGAGGAAAAGAGAAAGTACATTGCCATCGATAAGGAATGCAAAACACTGGGCAAATTAAAAGAAAAGAAAAAAACAGTATTTAATATCGAACAGGAACTGACAGAGCGAAAAGAAATGGATGAGATAGCCATTCAGAGAATATTAAAAAGGGAAAATATCGAAGGAGGTTTTTAATTTGGCTTATGGAAAATGGGAACAGCTCACCTGTGTAGAGCATCCACTCGTGCAACATAAATTGACTTTAATGCGTGACATTCAAACCGGCCCCAAAGAATTCAGGGAGTTGTTGAGGGAATTAACTCTACTGCTGGCCTATGAGGCTACCGCCAACCTGAAAACCACTCCCAGGGAAGTTGAAACACCCATCGGGAAAACAAAAGGTGAGATTATCAGCGATAAAGACGTGGTCATAGTTCCCATCCTGCGAGCCGGATTGGGCATGTTTGATGCCGTGCTTACCCTGCTGCCAAATGCCTCCGTAGGTTATATCGGTGTCTACAGAGATCCTGAAACCCATCGACCGGTTGAATACTATGCCAAGATGCCGGAACTGAAAGATAAAGACCTGTTTTTATTGGATCCCATGCTGGCCACTGGCCATTCAGCCATTAAAAGTATCGCGATTTTGATGAATCAGGGCATTGCAGAAAAGAACATCTATTTCCTATCCCTTCTTTCCGCTCCGGAAGGAATCGATGAGATAACAGCCGCTTATCCGCGTATCAAAATCTACACCGCATCGGTGGATGAACGGCTTAATGAAAAAGATTACATCGTCCCAGGCTTGGGAGACGCGGGAGACCGTTTGTACCGAACGAAATAAAAGCCTTAAAACTCCCTACCCCAAAGGAAAAGCACCAAACCAACAATTGAAACCGTGTAAACGGTATTGACAACCTCCTCGGAGGAATTAATATATTCAAGATTGCCCTCAATAAACGAACAGGAACTGAGGATAAAAATCAGCAAAACTAATATTATCAACAATAAATATTTTCTTTTCATTTCATATCCCCTTTTAGGATCAATGAACCCTATATAAGCTCCTTGACTTTGAGATTATATCACATAAGTAAGAGGGGACAGGATTTAAAAAAACCCAAAAGGAGGGAAAAATATGTCTGAAAAAATTAAATGGGGAATCCTCGGAACGGCCAACATAGCGAGAAAAGCACTCATCCCCGGTATTCAGTCATCGGAAAACGGAGAATTGTACGCCATTGCAGGAAGAAAACGAGAAAAGGTGGATGAATTCAACAACAACTTCCACCCTGAAAGGGTTTATTATTCTTACGAAGAACTCCTTCAGGATGATAATGTCCAGGCCGTGTATATCCCGCTACCCAACGCCCTTCATATGGAATGGGTCATAAAAGCGTTGGAAAATGGAAAAAACGTGTTATGCGAAAAGCCCATCGCCTTGGATGAATTTGAAGCGGAAAGCATGTTCAATTGCGCATTCAACAATAAAAAGATCCTCATGGAGGCATTTGCCTACATTCACAACCCATTGATTCATAAGATGAAAGAAATCATCGATAAGGGAACTCTGGGTGCCATCAAAGCCATGGACATGACCTTTACTTTTGACTTGACCCCGAGAGAGAACGACATCCGATGGTCCAAATCCCTTGGTGGCGGTGCCATGTACGATTTAGGTTGTTATACCTTACACCTGACACGTCATTTGGCCGGTAAAGAGCCCACAGAAGTCAAATCCTTCGTTAAAAGAACCAAATACGGCGTGGATGAGTCCACAACGGTTATGATGAACTTCGAAAACGAGTTCCACACCACATTCCACGTGGGATTCACCGAACAGTTCAATCAACGTTGCCATATCCACGGTTCGGAAGGCTCCCTGATCACACCCCTGACATTCAACGAAAAGGGTTCTTTGAAGTATTACATTCAAAGGGGAAAAGAAATATCCGAATACACGGTAGAATCCCCGGATAATTACATGCTGGAAGCCACTCACTTTGCTAATGTGATCTTGGGAAAAGAACAGCAGGTAATTTCCATCAAAGATTCGGTGATGAACGCTTCTTGGATTCGAAGGATCTTGAATCCCTTTTCGCTTTAAAGAGGCAGCCGAGGTTTCATGGTATAATAAATGACGTTCACAAAAACTCTCAAAAAGGGGGATAAAACGATATGAAGGTATTAGGCCTAATATTTGCCGGTGGTCGTGGGGAAAACCTTGGATTACTCACTACAAAAAGGGCGAGTGCCGCCTTACCGGTAGCCGGAAAATACAGAATGATAGATTTTACCATGTCGAACATGGTAGCATCGGATATCCGGCGAGTAGGTGTCTTGACTCAATACAGCCCCAGAAGTCTTATTGACCATCTGGGTTCCGGAAAAGAATGGGATCTGGACAGAAAACACGGCGGGTTGGCCCTTTTACAACCGTATATGGCCATCAACAACAAATACTGGTACCGTGGAACGGGTGATGCCATTCATCAAAACATGACTTTCCTGAGAAGAAGTGATGAAGATTATGTCCTAATGGCTTCCGGAGATCATATTTACTCCTTCAATTACTCGGATATGTTTAATTATCATTTTTCCAAAGGGGCTGATGTCACTTTTCTTTATAAGGAGTTGGATGACACTTATAACCTCTCAGAATACGGTCAGATTGAAACGGATGAAGACGGCAGAGTGATTCAGTTTGTTGAAAAACCATCCGAGAATGTTTCAAATAAGGCCTTTTTGGGAATTTATTTCCTGAATAAACATCTTTTGATGGACCTGCTATACAATACCATTCCACAATCTGAAGGATACGACATCCTGTTGGATGTTTTAATTCCAAACTTGAACAAGTTACGGTTTTACGCCTACAAGTTTGATGGATACTGGAGAAACACGAAGAAAGGTGTTGATGAGTATTTTAAAATCAACATGGATTTACTCAACGATGAAATCCGAAAACAATTGTTTTACACCGGAAACACCGTTCATACTAAATTAAAGGACTTGCCCTCTCCTAAATGCACCGGAACGGCGCATGTAGAGAATTCCATTGTTTCGGATGGATGCATCATCAGCGGCAGGGTTATTAATTCCATCGTTTCGAGAGGGGTTCAGATAAAGGCCGGTGCCGTGGTGGAGAATTCCATCATCATGCAGGACACGGTGATCGAAGAAGGGGCACATGTCAAATATTCCATCTTTGACAAGGAGTGCAACATTCGAACAGAGAAACGATTAATCGGCAGAAAAGACGACCTTCTCGTATTTGAAAAGGGAAGCGTCATTTAAAAGGGGGGACTACGATGCAGTCATCTATCGTTGCTATGGTGTTAGCCGGAGGACAAGGAACAAGATTGGGTGTGCTGACTGATGATATTGCAAAACCTGCAGTACCCTTTGGTGGAAAATACAGAATCATCGATTTTGCTTTAAGTAATTGTGTGAATTCAGGAATATACAAGGTTGGGGTCCTGACCCAGTATAAACCTCACAAACTCAACGCCCATATCGGTATCGGTCGACCCTGGGATTTGGACAGAAAGGGAGGCGGGGTTACCGTTCTCCAGCCATATACTTACGAAAGCGGGAAAGCTTGGTTTAAGGGAACCGCTGATGCCCTATACGAAAACTTGGATTATTTGGATAAAACAAACCCCAAATACGTACTGGTCCTTTCCGGAGACCACATCTACGGAATGGATTATATGGATATGCTCACCTTTCACATATCAAAGCATGCCAAGGCAAGTTGTGCCTGCATGAACGTTCCGCTGAACGAAACTTACCGTTTTGGTATCATGGTCACGGATATCTCAAAACGGATTGTTGAATTCCAGGAAAAACCTCAACACGCCAAAAGTACCCTGGCCTCTCTGGGTATTTACATCTTCAATTGGGATTATCTTAGGGAAGCCCTTATCCAGGACGCAAAGGATGAATCCTCCAGTCACGATTTCGGAAAAGACATCATTCCAAAGATGGTAGAGGATAAGGATGATCTTTATGCCTTTGAATATGAAGGTTATTGGCGGGATGTGGGAACCATTTATTCTTATTGGGAGTCCAATCTGGAATTGATTCAATCCATTCCTCAATTAAACTTATACAACGATTCATGGAGATTTTACACCCGCACCGAAGAGATGCCTCCTGCATTTTTCGGGAAAGAGTCTGTGTGTACCAACAGTTTGGTGAGTGAAGGTTGTGAAATACACGGGGTACTGAATAAATCTATCCTTTTCCAAGGTGTGCAAGTGGGGAAGGGATCGATTATCAAGGACTCCATCATCCTAACAGGAGTAAAAATCGGCGATGGTGTTGAAATATCCAATGCCGTTATCGCAGAGAATTCGGAAATCGGCTCCGGAACTAGGATCGGTGTGGGAGATTTCGCGGAAAACGAGGAGAATCCTGGTGTTTACAATTCACAGATCAGCGTAATCGGATATAATACAAACATCCCTGAAAATGCTATAATAGGAAAGAACTGCGTCATCCACAGTGATGTCAATCAAGACAGTACTGATAACTGGCACGTTCAAAGTGGACGTTGTATCCGATAGAACGTTATAAAAACAGGCAAGAAAAATCCTGCATATTCAAAAGGAGTCATGAATGTTTTTTGATTTCTTCTCACTTAAAATAAAAGCGGAGAGCAAAGCGACGGATGAAACCTTCCTTGGCTATTTCTTCGGAAAAACCAATGAAACTATCGAATACCGTTTTATTTGCTTTCCGCGTCGTTTTTCCGGTCAAATTGCAATGGATGTTAATATGCCATTGACCGGCTTTAGAGAAACATTGAATAGTTTTTATGTAGACATAGCCGGTCATTCCGCTGAAGTCAGTGAAATGACCGGAGAGTTTATGCGTTATCTCCACAACCAAATCAGCAAACTGGGCGGTAGAGAGGGTTTTGCTATCAGAATGTCCAAGATCATACAAAATAACGAAGTGGATATTATACGATTTGAAATCAACGAGATTTTTAAGAATTGGACCAGTTCTCTGGATCTTGAACTCAACGTGGAAACGTCCACTTATGAAGAATTAACCAACTCCTTTTTGGGGGATGTGGACAACGAGTCTTTCCTGAATTCGTTGAAAACCAGGGATGATATCATGAGTCTACCGGAGATTTACCCCATCGTCGATCCCCTGGAAGGGGTTTCCATCGATCAGTTTGACATTGGAGATATGATTTATTGTACGATTTTGGGTTTTACCGATGAAGAATCCCAAAGAAGAATTGTAGATGAATTCCCCGGACATTTTGATGCCGAAAACAAAAACACAGTCCCATTGGAGGCTACTATCGTATCCAAAGAAATTATGCCCTCCGTTTCCAAAAATTTCGTCTTGATAAAAGTTCAAATCGGCTCCTCTTTTGTTGCTAAATCCATCGTTTTAAGAAGCATACGACTCATGTACGATCCCGATAAGATGAAAAACAGGCTGAAATCCCTAAAATCCGAAGCTGCAAGCGATTCCATATCCCTGGCGGAAGTCATGAGTAAACACCGAAGGATTCAATCCGGACTCAATCAAACAATCACAGAAAAAAAAAGCAACAGCTTCGGAGACTTCTTTCTCGGTATGCTCCTGCTATTACTCATGGGTGGTTTGATCATTATGATCATTTACTACTTTTTGCTTACTTAACTAATTTTTTTCAATCCTTGTCTTTTTCCTTTTGCGAATAAAGGGTCCACTTGGCCTTTCTCTCCATCAGAGAGAGTTCCTGATTCCAAATGTTTAATCCCTTCAGTTCATCAAGAACGCCCATCGCCTTTTGGGGGTCATCTTTGTTCAGATAGGCATAAACCTTGCCTATCAAAGCCTCTTTATACGAGGGCTCTGTGGGCTGAACCTGTTCAAAGTATTCCAAAGCCTTTTCATTTTCTGAAAAATGCAAGGAACAAATCCCCAAACCAATATATACTTGACAGTTTTCCAAACCCAATTTTAAACAATGGGAAAACACTTGCCTTGCTAAATCATAATCTTCTCGTTCTACAAAAGCAACCCCCATATTGTAATAGACCAGGGGATTTTCAGGATCTTCTTCAATGATATCCGCATACAAACTCAATGCGTCCTTTACTTTTCCACGCTTCAATATTTCATTTGCTTGTTTTAATCGATTTGATGAAACTAATTCTTCTCTGTAATCCATCCCTTCACTCCAGTCTTTGAGTAAAATACGGAATTATATAGATGGCGTAATAAATGGAATCCGAATAATCTAATCCGGCAATTCTCACTGACACGCTGACGGTTTTAATGCCCTCAAACGGAAGAGACAGGCTATACGTCACTTTCGGTGTCAAAATCGTTTTCAGGTTTCTAAAGTATTCTTTTAAAAAGGTCTCCATCTCGGTATTAATCACCATACCGCCAGTCAGTTTTGCCAACGTTTTAACTTTATCCGGTACTGATACGTTACTTAACACGTAAACACTGACATTTTTTGAAAACATGGCTGGAGCGATATTTTCAAAATTGAAATCATAACCGTCATATTTCCACAACACAACGTTGTATTCGGTCTTTTTCAATCGCTTAAAGCCTTCCTCAAAAAAGGCTTCTCCATCAGTAATCTCAATAAAGTTTACAGTTGAAGGAACGGTCTCCATTTGATATGGAACAAATCCGCCGCTATCGATGACATTTAAAAACGGTCGGACAAATTGAAAACGTTTTCCCAAATTGTCCAACGCCCGAAACTCTATCTCCAGTTCACTGAGATTAGCCTCAACCGCATCAATATTCACAAAGGCCATCGGTTTTTCCTGAACGATCGTGTACATCCTCGCCCGATTGGTGTTGAAATCCGTCACGGTCAATACAGGTGAATTGTAATCCAAATCACTGACACCGGTCAACTCGATATTAGTCGTATCAATGATTTGATAATCCGCATCTTCTGCCAAAGAATGTGAGGTAAGCAGACCGTCATCCCAAACAGTTAGGATCACACCGTCAGGCCCAACGGTAGAGCATACTGCCAAAGAATCCTCTCTGAATGACAAAATATATTCTTCCTCAAATGAATCCGTTCTAATGATCCGAAAGGCTTTGGAAGACAAATCCTGCATAATGATCCGGTCAAAAGATACATCAATGTCGTTGACAATATTAACGGTGTAACCATCCGACAAGTATATATACCTGATCACCTTGCCTGTACTGCTTAATATGGCGACTCGATTGTTTGGCGGATCCAGAACGTATATATTGCCCAATCGGTCAATGGTCTGGACAAACGGGCTTTTAAAGCCGGTGAATTCATCAACAATCTCATTTTTTAACAGATCAAAGACAAACACCTTGCCACTCTCCAAGTCAGAGCAGTAAAGCCTTCCGGTAAGTTTATCAATAACTATTGAGGAGGGCGCTTCCATCTCCAGTTCAATGGCACTGTTCTGACCGTATTTGGAAATGAAGATATATTGATTGGCGCGATCTAAAATATAAACGGCACCGTTGTAAACATCTGAGGCCACCGGGTTATAAAAGAATTCGTAGGTATCCACAAATCCCTGGATTTCTGACATGTATTCCAATCCAAGGATGGGGTTGTCATCAGACTCAATCTTTCCAAGCATATCCAAAACTTTCAGCAATATGATGATCTCCGTCCTGTCAGGCTCAATCAACAAGACGTTATTCAAGCTTTCAACAGCTTCGTTTGTATTACCCGTTTCAATATTCAATTTTGCCAAGAAATACCAAAATTTTGGAATATCTCTGGGATACACAGGTCTTTCAAAGGCCTTCTCAATCATTTCACGGGCCTTTACATATTCTGCTTCTCCCCAGCTTTGTATGGCCTGTGAAAAATAGTACCTGGACCATTCTTCCTCAGGCATATCTTCAAGGTAATTTTCTATGGCTATTCGATCTTCTTCATTCTGTTGAGAAAAGACAAGAGAACTCGATAATAATACAAACAACAGAACAAAAAGAATGCAAAAGAAATACTTATTCCTCTGTCTCACTCTTCTCCCCTTTTTGAAAGATCATGGAACCGGTAATGGCTGTCATTGAAAAAACAACGATAAAATAAGCGACCCCAGCCAGCAGAAACACAGGGTTCTCCGCCATGGATTGCCCTCGGAAAAATTCGTAGCCCATCCAACTGAACCCGTTGAACAATATGCAATAGCCATTCAAGACAAGCAACAAAACTGACCCGATAAAAGACAACCACAAAACAGGTTTCATCCCCTTTGATCCAAGTCCCAGTATGGCGGTCCAATGCATAAATACGGCCGTTAAACCCAACAAGGCAAACTGCAGAAAAAACAGTCGGGACGAAAAAACGGTTACCCCGGAAAACAACTCTTTGATAAACTCAGCTGCAAAATCAAGGGATAAATATCCAATGATTCCCACTAAGCTGGTAAAGATTAAGATAATGGAAAATAATGAAAGCAGAAGGTATTTCAACACCTCTGTTCTACTCATTTGGTTTATCCTCTTCTTTTTCATTCTTTAGTTTTTTAATGACATAACCGGCTAATTCCTTGAAAACAGCTTCCATTTCTGTACCACGCATATAAAGACTGGCCGGCTTCCCGTCTTCAGAAAGCCTCATCAATTCAGGGTTTTGTGGAATACGTGTGATTAAATCAGTGTCAAGTTCTTTTGCAAGGCTTTCCCCGCCGCCTTCTCCAAACAGATATACCCTTTGACCACAATTGGGACATACAAAATAACTCATGTTCTCCACAATACCCAGTACCTGTGAATTTAACTTTTGAACAAAGACAGCAGATCGCATGGCGTCCATGGTTGAAACCCCTTGGGGTGTTGTCACAATAATGGCCCCATCCATATCTCCAATGATCTGCAAAGCGCTTAAAGGTTCATCTCCCGTTCCGGGAGGCGAATCAACAATGAGATAATCCAAATCTCCCCACTCCACGTCTTTAACGAACTGCTCGATCATTTTTTGCTTTAACGGTCCCCGCCAAATAACCGGTTGAGACAAATCAACCAAGTTGGCGATGGAAACGGCACTCAAATTCGGGAAAACCTTGATGGGCAGTATCGTTTCCTTGGGTGTGGCCTCCAATTTTTTATCTCCAATCCCCAACATCTTCGCCACGTTGGGACCATGTATATCGATATCAATAAGTCCAACCTTAAATCCTTCTTCAGCCAACGCCGTTGCCAAATTAACGGAAACGGTACTCTTACCCACACCGCCTTTTCCGCTTAATACCATGATCTTGTGTTTAATGTGATTGTTCATATGTCCTCCTTAAATGATTCTAAAAAATTACAAAAACCTCTATCATCAAAAAAAGCTCCTCTTCCTTCTCTAATCCCCCTCAAGGGGGGATTTTTTATTTTCAACTATCAGAAATACCGCCATGAAGTTTTTGCCCTTCAAAAAACTTCTAAGGCGTGTTCCCCAACGCCAATCTCCTTGCCTCCTCAATAACATCTTGAGGTATCCCCAAAGCCCTTGAAATCTCAATGGCGGCCTGTGGTACGCGATTGCCCTCAATTCTTTCCAGTCTGTGATCGATATATTGGTAAAGGTTCTCTTCATCCAGCACTTCTTGATCATGATCCCGTAAAAATCCCGTCTGATAGCTTTGATTGCCATAAGATAGCGGTCCTGAAAAGTGCGTAACAAAGATTGTAACGCTTGCCTTACTTGCTAAATACTCCACAACCGATGAAGCCAGGGCATCTCCCTCTTTTGGATTGGTAGATGAACCAAACTCATCGATTAAATTCAGATGACAGCCTTCTTGAAAGACAGGATGAATCCGCTTAACTTCCATGGCAAAACCACTAAGTCCCTCTTCTTCTCTGGTTCTGTATACACAATTGACAGAATCAAACAGACTGGAAACAAATTTTCCGGCTGTTACGGGCAATCCCAAGGCAGAGGCCACGTAAAATTGACCGAGCGTCTTTAAGGTTGTGGTTTTCCCACCCATATTCGCGCCGACGATCACCGTAACTCCTTCATTCAGTCGTATGTTCACCGGATCGTACAGAAAACCCTTGTGCTGACAAAAGGCCTTTACATCTTCCTGTACGCCTGCTTCCACCTCTATAGTCAACTTTTCCTTTTCTATCGCGGGGAAACAAGCATCGTAATCGGTTTTGTATTCCAGTAAAGCAATATCTCGGTCAAGTTCGCCAACGGCATTCATCTGAGCTCTTAAATAACCCGTATACTGAGATAAACTTCTCATCAGCTCTTCTCGATAGCGAATTTCCTCTATTGCCATTTCTTCTTTGATCTGTTCAATTTTTTCCGAATAATCTGCATCCTCATTGGAAGTTTTTACCTTATAGTGAACGGAAAAGGTATTTTCTGAAATAACGGTACAGTTCTCAGATTTTCTCAAGGCGTGATTTCGAATATCCGATCTTTCCAGAAGAAATTCCGTTCTGTTCTTCAGAGACAAATCGTAAAGTCTTTCCAGCCTTTTGCAGACCTTTCGCATTTCAGCCTTTTCCAGATCCCGATATTTTTCCAGTTCTTCCCTCAACTCAACCGCGTAGTCGGAATCGATGGAGAAAAAGAATTGATTGGTATTTCTGGGATCCAAAATCGTCCAGATCTCCGGTTGAAAATCCAGTCCGTACAGCTCCGCTATTCCCCAAACCCCTTCCAACAGGTTCAACAGTCGCTTGAAGAAAAAAAAGAATTTTTTAATCTCAAAAAAATCCACCACAGTCGGAAGTTCTTGATTTTCAATCTTTTCCACGCTTTGTGAGATGTTTTTCAACTCCGACAGACAATGCTTGATACGCTCCTTTTCACAATCTTTCCATAAGGATTCAAGATGACTCAGCCGCTCGTAATGGGCTATCAGGGCTTCCTCATCTCCCCTGAAATAGACACGGGGCTGTTTCAACAATCGTTTTCCGTAATGAGAGGAGGGTGTGAATTTTTTCAACAATTCTTCGATTTCCAAAAAGGCCAAGGCCTCTTTATCCATTAATCCGTCGAGCATCAAGCTTGTTTCCTTTCCCATTCCAGACAGGCATAGGCATGATGATTGTGGATGGACTCCTGGCTCGTTACGGAAAGGTGGAACCATTTCACCGAGAGGTTTTTCTTCAATTCGAGGGCCAAATCCCTGGCCACATCTTCAACGAATTTCGGATTGTCGTAGCCCCGCTCGGTGATGTATTTTTCGTCACTTCTTTTCAATAAGGGAAAAACAGGGGATGAAGCAGCCTTTTCGATAGCTTCAACAACCTCTTCTATCCATACCATCTTTGACATCTTCATTTTTACGGTTACATACGCTCGCTGATTATGGGCTCCTCTGTCACTGATGGCCTTGGAGCAGGGACAAACCGTCTGAACGGGTACGGTCACCACCAAAATGAAGATGAATTGATCGTCTTTGTTCAACGTGGCATCAAACGCACAATCAATGACCATATGGCTTTTAATTCCCGTGACCGGCGCGTGTTTTTCAATCGTATAGGGAAACTTCATGATCATATGTGCCTGATTGGCACGAAGAATCCGTTTCATATCCAAAAGGATTTCCTGAACATTCTGAAGCTCCATACGATTGGCGTGAGCATGTAAAATTTCTATAAACCTGCTCATATGGGTTCCCCTGAAATTCTCGGGTAAATTCACATACATATTCACCGTACCAATGGTGTGTTGCTCTCCGTATTGACGATCCTTTAAAAAAATGGGATAACGAACATCCCCCACACCCACCTTGTTGATGGGTATATTTCTGTCATCGCTTTCATTCTGTAGGTCTTTCATATCATTATCCTTTGTTTTTGATGGCAATATCGTATCGTTCCAATTTATAGTACAACGCTCTCAAGCTAAGGCCCAGTTCTTTCGCTGTTTTTGCCCGATTACCCTGATTCTTAAACAGTGTCTGCTCGATGGTTTCTTTTTCCACCTTGGCTACCACATCCTTCAATTTCCCTTTAAACAACTTGTTCCCTTCTACCTCTTTCAGATTCGGCATGAGAAAATCAAAATGCTCCAGGGACAGTTCCTGAACAAAGGGCTGTGCCTTGATCATGGCGCGACCGATGGCGTTGTCTAATTCGCGAACGTTTCCCGGCCACTTGTACTGCATAAACAGGCTGAAAACCGAGTCGTTCACCCGTCGGATATCCCGTCGGTATTCTTGGTTGAATTTTTTGACGGCGTTGTAGACCAATGCTTTAAGGTCCTCGTTTCTCTCTCTTAAGGGCGGGATGACTATAGGTATAACGTTCAGTTTATAATACAATTCCTGTAAAAAGGCATTCTCCTCTACCAATTTTTCCAGATTCGCGCCGGTACCGGCTATAATCCTCACATCCAATGTCTTTTCTTCAGATTCTCCATAGGGTGTGAACCGTTTCGTTTGGATATATTTCAACAGTTTCAGTTGTGTCGATTTGTCCAAATATGAAATCTCATCGATAAAGAGTGTCCCACCATTCGCTTCTTCCAGATGTCCAATTTCTACCCTTCCGTTCTTTACCGGAGAGCCAAACAATTCAAGGGCAATATTTTTTGAATCCGTTGACCTGCATCTTGTCACAACCAAGGGTTTGTCAGACCGTGTGCTGCTGTTGTGGATGGATTCGGCGAATAATTCCTTCCCTGAACCGCTCTCACCTCTAAGCAATACGGTGGCGTTTGTCCCGGCAACACGTTTAGCCTGTTCAACGGCAATTCTCATCTTTTCACTGTGATGGACAATATCCTGGAAAGTGGACCCGGAATTGGTTCTCCTGAGGACGGAACGGGCATCAGCCAACTCTTCCATGAGTTTGGAAATCTCCGTCACATCGTGAATCACTCCCACACTGCCTTTGAATTCATCTTTCACATAAAGGGGTGTCACATCAACGATGACTTCTTTTTTCGTCTTTCCTACGATCATCCGACGGCCCAATACAGGCTTTTTGGTCTTAACCACCAACATATGTTTACTTTCGTCCTTGTCGGCAATATCAATCGTAGCCGGCTTGCCTTCCACTTCTTCCGCAGAGAGTCCCGTGATTCGTGTATATTCCGAATTGACCATGATGATCTTTCCGTTTTCGTCTGCTACGGAAATGGCATCTCTGGTGGAATTGATGATGGCCTTAAGGGTCTTTTCCAATTGTTTTAAATCGGTTACTTCCTCCGCCATCTTCTGTATATGCGTCACATCCCTGAAAATTGCCGCTACCCCCATGATATTGCCCCCCACGTCAAAAATAGGTACACGGGATGTAATGATGGTGGTATTCTTCAACAATTGAACCCGGTCATATTCGGGAATGGCCGTTTGCAGGACAATATGCAACCTGGTATTGGGGATGGCGTTTTTCACGTCTTTATCTACTACTTGGTCTTCTTTCAATTCAAGAATATCCAGGGCTGCCCTGTTGATAAACACCACATTTTTATTGGAGTTAATGATGATGACACCCTCTTTGATGGAATAAAGAACGCGCCGGATCATCTCATCAATGATTGACTTAACCATCTCTTTTCACCTCTTGGAAAAGTCTGATCCATTGTTCCAAAGAAATTTCCTCAGCCCTGACGGTATTTTCCAGCCCTATCTTAGACGCATAGGTCATAATGTCAAAATCATAATTGTTCCTCAATTTTTTTCTTCGCATTTTGAACCCTTGTCTGACAAACTCAAAGAACTCCTCCGGGTTTTCACCCAACGGCTTCTCCTTTTTCGGAATCAATCGAATCACAGTGGAATCCACTTTGGGTGACGGGTTAAAATGCTTCGGCCCAATCGTAAATATCGATTCAATATTAAAATGATACTGCATAAAAACAGAAAGTGATCCATAAGTCTTATTCCCCGGATCGGACATCATCCTTAACGCCACCTCTTTTTGCAGCATAAACACACATAAACGAATGGCCAAAAAGTCCCTTAAAACCTTTTTGATAATGGCCGTTCCGTTGTTATAGGGGAGATTGGATACCACGGCTAATGCTCTTTGAGAAAGCTCTACGGGCACCGTCGTTTTAAGATAATCCCCCATGTAAAGGTGGAAATCAGGCTCATCCTTAAAACGCTCTTTAAGTGGTTCTTCAAGCCTGCGATCAATCTCAAAGGCATGCACCCGATGCCCCTCATTCAACAACAACTGTGTCATTATCCCGCTTCCGGGACCAATTTCCACACATTCTATACTCTTATCATCAATCAAATCAACAATTCGTTGAACAACAGTTTGGCTCTTCAAAAAATTCTGCCCCAATGATTTTTTTAACCGGAACTCACTGCTGTTTCTCTCATCATGCGCCGTAGAAAACACATCTCCTGTCTATTTAAGCGTTCATAGCAATTATAACATAGAAAGAATATTCGGCATAAAAGTAAGAGGGGACCTACCTGTCCCCTCTTTACTTCGCTTTCGCCTGATTCGCTACAGCCTTTGTCGCCTTAGCAATCTCTTCGGGATCTCCCAAATAATAATGCTTAATCGGTTTTAAATCCTCATCAAGCTCATAAACCAACGGAATACCCGTTGGGATATTCAAGCCGGTGATTTCATCGTCACTGATGTTGTCCAAATACTTCACAATGGCTCTCAAACTGTTTCCATGGGCAGATACAATCACCTTTTTCCCCGTCTTGACCATGGGCACAATGGTGTCTTTCCAATAGGGCAGACATCTTTCCAAAGTATCTTTTAAACATTCCGTCTTCGGCAGCTGGTCTTCCGTCAGATCGGCGTATTTTCTCTCGTGCCCGGGATAGCGTTTGTCGGAAACATCAAGAGCAGGAGGTGGCACATCGTAGCTTCTTCTCCATTTGTGCACTGTTTCCTGGCCCAGCTTCTTGGAAGTCTCGGCCTTATTTAAACCTTGAAGGTCTCCATAATGTCTTTCATTCAATCGCCAGTTCTTATAAACGGGGATCCATAATTCATCCAACTCTTCAAGGACGATATTTAGCGTTTTAATGGCTCTTTTCAAAACAGATGTATAGGCCACATCAAACTCATAACCTTCTTCTTTAAGTATTTTCCCGGCTTTATGTGCTTCTTCTACACCCTTTTCGGATAGATCCACATCCGTCCATCCGGTAAAATAATTCTCTTTGTTCCAGACACTTTCTCCGTGTCTTAAAAAGACAATTTTGTACATTGATACTCCTCCTCATTGATTGATTTATTCTGTCGTTATAATCGTCATTTGTACATTCCGGCCTTCCGTTTCATCGGTTTCCAGATTCATTTCCAACCTGTCACCAAGAATGGTTCTGCGATTATCCGGATCAAAAACGTAAACTTCATCAATTAAAATCAGCATCTGGTTTTCTTCATCATACTCAAAGGATTTACTTTCAGCCTTCAAATTACCCTGAGTAATCAGAACTTTCTCAGATTCACTCACATTCCCTGCATAGGATCCGGAATTTTGATCAATAAACATCTCATCGCATTGAATGGTAATCAATTCACCCTCGTCCTTTTGTTCAATATTGGCTACCACGTTTTTGGTCAATGTCCCTTGATTGGTGTCCAAGTCAAAATTCAATTCTGTTGATGTAGCTTGACCTTTATTAAATTCAATAAAAACACCATCTGTTGCCAGAATGGTTTCCTGCTGGCCATCCACTTTCAAGACATCAAATCTTTCCGAAACAAGGGTGATGTTTTTTGTTATGATTTCTGAAGGCCCCCTGAATTCGTCTCTTTCTTCATAACTTCTGAAATCTTCACTCTTCATCTGGAAGGTTTCACTTTCACCATCTTTTTCAGTGTCCTTTGTCAAACGGATATTCTTTCCCGACAAACTGTCATCATCCAATCCCAGTTCAATCTCTTGGCCCCAAATTCTCTGAGCGTTATTCAAATCATCGATATAGGCTTCTTCCCTCAACAACACCCTTTGCAGCTCTGATTTATAAGAAAAATACTTGGATTCTGCATATAGTGACCCTCTCGTAAGGGTAATTTTTTCATTCTCAAGCGCTTCTCCGTTGTAAACCTTGTTCTTGCCGTCTATTTCAAGAACATCACATTGAATATTAACAGGTGTGGCCTCGTCACCGGGGATAATAACAGCGTCTACATCCCCCTTCATGGTACCGGCCTCATCCTCCAAATCATAATCCAGCTCGTTACTGGTAGCCTTTCCCGTTTCAAATTCCATATATGAGCGTTCCTTTGTCAGGACACGTTTTTCAGTTCCATCTTCTTTATAAACGGTAAAATCCGGGGAAGTCAAGACGAAATCACCACGGCGGATGGTAGAGGACTGATAAAATTCGGTTCGATCGTCAAACATCTTGAAATCATCCGATTCGATTTCCAAGGCCTGTTCATCCTCTGAATCTTTGTTTCTAATGGAAACGCCTTTTCCCTCGATAGAATCATCCGCCATGGTAAGGCGAATCAAATCACCGGTGATCTCCCTTTCATTATCCACATCGTCAACGAAAACATCATTGTACAGTACCAAAATATCTTCCTGTTCAAAATATTCAAAGGAAGTACTTCTCGCCTTCATATTTCCCTTGAATAAATCAACACGCTCTTGTTCATCACTCATCTGTCCGGCAAACACGCCGGTCTCGTTATCAATGTCCAAGATATCACAGTTGATTTCAATGGTTTCGGTACTTCCTGCACTGGTGATAATCGCTTCAACATTTCCCGTCATGATTCCCTTTTCATCGATCA
This sequence comes from Thermotogaceae bacterium, assembly GCA_030445775.1. Lineage (GTDB taxonomy): Bacteria > Thermotogota > Thermotogae > MWEM01 > MWEM01 > JASUTC01. The sequence goes on from JASUTC010000011.1 coordinate 27,810, forward strand.
AATCATAATCAAGGGTTAAAGAAGTGGCCTTTCCGGTATCAAATTCCAAATACACACCATCTTCCGCAACAATTTGTCGTTCCCTGCCTTCTTTACGAAAAATGGTAAAGGTATCCCCTCTAAGAAAAAAATCTCCTTTGGTTATCTCGGAAGCTTTATAAAATTCGATGCGATCATCGAACATTTTGAACTGCTCCGATTCTATATAAAGTGTTTCTTCTTCGGCAAAAATCATCAATGTAAAAAAACAAAAGATGATAAAAAAAGAGCCGGTTACACAAATTTTTTTATTCACAATCGATGTCCTCCAACAATGGAAAAATACATTTATTTCATAAACCTCATTATGTCAAAATAAGTGATATAAACCGCCAGTGCCATAATAAAGAAAAAGCCCGCAGCGTGAATATATCCTTCGATAACGGGGTTGATCTTTTTCCTGGACACCATCTCAATCAAATTAAAGACAATTCTCCCACCATCAAGAGCAGGAAGCGGGATGAGATTGATGATCCCCAGATTCAGGGTGATTAAGGCGAAAATCAACACAAGGGACTCAAATCCGGCTTTTGTCGCCTGCCCGATGATGTTGACAATCCCAACAGGTCCGGAAAACTCTGAAATATCCTGTTCCCCGGTAAAGATATTGCCAATGATCATGCCCATACGCCTTAACAGATTATTCGACCATTGAAACCCCCATGAAATAGCCAAAAAAGGATTCATCGTCTGCTTGTTTTCGACAGGGGGTTCGAAGAAACTGTTGCCCAACGACTGAATAAACACCTCTGAAGGCATTTCCAAGGAGACATTTACTCCATTTCTCAACACTTGAACGGTAACTGTATTCAGGTTTTTCATGGTCTCCACGTCCAACACCGTTGAATCCCTAATACTCAAGTAATGATAGGGAATCTGTGAATCAACGGGAAAATCCATGAACCTTAGTATCGTAAACAAATCGTTTCCTTTTTGGATTTTTTTATCATTAATCGACAAAATTTCATCACCATTTTTAAACGGCGCTTGTGTGCTCTTCAACGTTCTCGAAAGGGTTTTGAACTCGATCCCAATCACTTTTCTTTCCTTTATCAGTTGATAACCGGAAAGCACTCCTTTTATTTCTTCGCCGGATTCTGTCACCATAACAATCTCTTCTCCACTGTATTCGGAAAGATCAACCTCTTCCAATGACAACCCGTTAACACTCTTGATTTGACTTAATGTTAAATTATCCGGTATCGATTCCCCTTTGATGATCATTTCATACTGGCGTGGGAAAACTTCGGGATAAACCGTAATTTTCTCCTGCTCATCACCACGGGTAACTGTTAAATCCACACTGTCAGAGTTCTTAATTGTCGTTGAGAGCTCATCTGTATCAAACAATATTTTGCCGTTTAATTTGGAAATAACATCATCATCTCTAAGACCGGCTTCCTGTGCAGGAGAATAAGGATCCACCTTTGCGATCCCCACTTGTGGAATTCCCCAAAACAGGGCGACCACAGACAGTAACAAATAGCCGGCTAAAATTGAGAAAGCGGGACCGGCTAAGGCTATTAAAAACCTTTGCCAAGCCGTTTTAGAGTAATAAAACCCTCTTCTCTTCTCCTCACTAACCGATTCGTCAATCTCTGTGGGGTCTTCCCCATCCATCCTGACATAACCGCCCAATGGAAAGAGATTAATCTTAAAATCCATGCCTGAAGCTGTCTTTTTTCTGTATATCGCAGGGCCAAAACCGATACCAAAGGCTAAAATCCTAACCTTAAACAATCGGGCAAAAAGTAAATGGCCTAATTCGTGAATCACCACGATAGCTGTAAAGATTAACGCAAAACTGATAATGGTCAAAATCACTTACTGATCACTTCTCTTTTCAGAATCATATGGAATGTGTACATAAATGTGTTGTCCAACCGTTAAATACATATCGATCAAATCGGGATTGAATGCCTTGATGGATTCAGGTGTAATCCCAAGCTTTGCCGCGATGGAATTGATCGTATCGCCTTTTTGAATGGTATAAGTGTATAAATAAGGCTGCGCCGTCACCTTCCATGAAGGTTCTATATGAGGATTACCAGCGTTCAATGCCCAGAAGACATAGTAAAGTGGAGATAAATCCAGTTCCTTCATAAAGGGAAAGTTTTCCTTGACAACCTCTTTTGGACCAAAAACAAGCGTCTTCTGAGGTTTTGTAAACGTCTTGATAATCAAACGATCTAGAGGTACTTTTGATAAGTCGATGTAGTACTTCACACCGTAAAGGGAATAATAATTGCCCTCTTCCCTAACCTTCGTTTCAAAACCATCATAACTGATCAGTGCCCCCGAACGCAATAATAATTTTCTAATATTTGAATTTTCCAAGTGAACGATCCCAAGGGTGTAATCCTTGAAAATAGTAATGGCCTCCTGAGTAGTCATTGTTGCAGGAAGAGGTGGATTATAGTAAAACATCAAATCAGCTGCAGCATCCTTTTTGGCCATCAATCCAATTTGAGAATAAAATGGAATTTCCTGTAACTGCGTCATTTGTTGCGGATCAACCACATATTCTTTATTTAACCATTTTGCGTACTGTTCTTTGGTTTCTTCAAAAACAGGATAAAGATTTGCAGGCTTGTTTAAGTTCACCTCGGTTAACAGAGGACCAAATTCTATATCTACTCTATATACAGCTGTGTTACGGGGGATGACAAAAGTCTTACTGCGGATTTCCTGGGGAACGATCTTTAACTCGGGATTATCCATGATGATGATAATGGAATCCAAGGCGTACAAATCTATCTTTGTTTTCACATTCTCATACCAATCGGAAGGAATTTCAGTGATATTGAAAATTCCAATATCAATGCCTGCAAAGGGTATTTTGATAAAAGAATCAAACCCCTGTTGAACCGAATCGCTGACCACAATGGGGATATGCCCCTTTAAATCCTTAATCAGCTCCCCATCCAGTTCATCCCGTGGCGGGGCCACACATTTTGTATTCAATTCATCCAGTATCGTTCGTACCGGACTATCCAACTGAGTTTGCGAAAAAATATTCAAAGTCGTGGAATTCCCCAACCCACCGGTACAAACCAACAACGGATCAGATTTAATCCCGGTCGTTTCCATAAACTCCATAATGGCATTTGCATTATCCAAAAAATCTTCTTTAATATCCAAAGTCATAATGTAAAAAGCCAACGAAAAAGAAGAACAGGCAAAAACACTGATCAACACAAAGATAATGATTGAACGCTTACTCACTTTGATCCCCCCATTTTACCGTTTATTTGACTCTATTATAACACGCAAAGAAAACTTTAGAAAAAAGTAGGGGAGGGCCCGTGTGCCCTCCCGCTCTGTGAACTCAAGAATTCTTATTATTTTTCTCACTATCAACTACAGGTTTTTATAATTAATCATAAACAAACTCGTTATTATAACACTGGCGCCAACGTGTGCCCTCCCCTACTCATTTATTCACAACTTCCCAATATGATCATACGCACTCAAATCCATAAATCCATGACCGGACAAGTTAAACACAATCGTCTTCACCTCACCGGTTTCCTTACACCTTTTAGCCTCTCTGATGGTACTGGCCACCGCATGGGAAGATTCCGGTGCCGGAATAATCCCCTCGGTCAAACTGAATATCTGAGCCGCTTTCAAAATCTCCGTTTGAGGCAAATCATCCGGTCTGACAATACCTTCATTCACTAATCTGCTGACAATGGGAGAAGCCCCGTGATACCTGAGACCGCCGGCATGAATGGGAGGTGGCACAAATCCATAACCTAAGGTGTACATCTTCATCTTGGGTGTGAGTTTGCCCGTATCACCAAAATCGTACTCATATTTACCCTCTAAAAGTGTGGGGCAAGCTTGGGGCTCCGAAGCAATGATCTCAATATCCTTGTTGTTAATGGCATCCATCACAAACGGGAAGACAAAGCCACCGAAATTAGAACCGCCACCTACACAGGCGATCAACACATCCGGCTTGACATTGGCCTTTTCCAACTGCAATTTCAATTCCTCACCAATAATCGTCTGATGCATCAAAACGTGATCCAAAACACTCCCCAAAGAATAATTCGTATCGTCACTTTTAACCGCCATCTCCACAGCATCCGTAATGGCCATCCCAAGGGAGCCGTTACAATCCGGATCATCTTTCAGAATCGCACGTCCCCCCTCGGTTCTCTCAGAGGGACTGGGATAAACCCGTCCGTTGTACAGATGAATCATATGGCGTCTTCCGGGCTTGGTATCGTAACTCACACGCACCATGTAAACTTCCACATCCAAACCAAACTTCGTACCGGCATAACTCAAAGCACTCCCCCATTGTCCGGCTCCTGTCTCGGTGGTCAGCTTTGAAAAACCATCCTGCTTGTTAAAATACGCCTGTGCCAATGCTGTGTTCACCTTATGACTACCTGTAGGACTGACACTCTCGTTCTTAAAATAAATCTTCGCCGGTGTATCCAAATACTCTTCCAGTCCCGTTGCATGCACCAAAGGAGATGGCCTGTAAACATAATACTCCTTGATTAACTCTTCAGGAATGGGAATCAAACGATCCTCACAGTTAAATTCCTGTTCCACCAACGAAGGCGGAAAGAGCATAGCTAGTTCTTCCGGTTTAATCGGTTCTCCCGTTCCGGGATTCAACATAGGGTCTATCTTAAAAGGAAGTTCCGCCTTAATGTTATACCAACTCTTTGGCATCTCCTCAAAACTCAACGTAATCTTTTCTCTTTTCATACCTCTCACTCCTCTCAAATTTATAAAATGTGTTATTTTTCCAATAAAAAAA
>JASUTC010000072.1 GCA_030445775.1 Thermotogaceae bacterium
GATCTTCTTGGATATTCATATCCCCAAAAAAGACGGGATGCAAGTAGCACAGGAGATCAGAGCCATTGAAGATGGCAACAAAAAAACGGTTATCATCGGACTGTCGGCTGATATCCGACAAGACATCATCAACAAGGCACTTGAAGCCGGTATGGACACCTACATCAAAAAACCCATTCAACAGGAAGAGCTGTTTGAGACAATCAACAAAATGATGTAAAGGAGAAACATGCGCCAAAAACAAAGGCAAAATACGACCCGCACGCGTACACCAACTACGAAGTAACCCCGCCTGTCAAATAACCATATTAAGAATTCTCAGGCGGCTGTTTTTTAAATGCACAAAAATATTGTATAATACAATAATATTTTGTTTTTAGTCAAGAACATTCTGGATATTAAGCTTCTTTTCAAATATCACATTACTCCAATGCGACACCTTTTACTTCGATGGTAGTTCATGTAATTGTGATTTCATTTAAGAGATTTTGTTTTTTTTATGAAAACATACCTTTTTTATATTAGCTTAGGAGGCAAATTGAGATGAAACTAAAATTCAAGCTTGAACCGACTATCACTTTAAAAATACTGGGGATATTAGCCATAGGATTGTTTATTTTGAGTTTGGTCTTCAGTTTAATCTATTCAAAATAAAAACAAAACTGATTCAGCCTTTTTCACCGCATATGGTGAAAACCTGGCGACTTATCTTTCGATCATTTCAGGGCCTCCCATATGGAATTTTGAAACCGAACTGGTGGAATCATTCGCCAATGACTTGCTTAAGTTGCCAAATATCACCTACGTTGTCATATACGATGAAAACGGAAATATATTAACGGGAGAAAAGCCACAAGAGAATAACTCACTGTCCTTTTCCAAAGAAATTGAATTTGAAGACAATTTCCTGGGCAATGTGGAATTGGGACTTGATCAGGATTATCTGGAAAATCTGAGGCAAGAAAGTGTTGAAACAAAAGAAAACCTATTGGAACAATTTTCCGACAAATCAAGTGAGATTATTTCACAAAGACTGTCCATCATGTTAATCGTAACCATTCTGTCCGCTTTGGTGATTATCATCATAGCCGGGATATTTGTTTATTTCACAACAAAACCCCTACGCAAGGTCCGAGAGGTTGTAGATGATTTAGCACAGGGTGAAGGCGATTTGACCAAACGATTGGATATCAAATCCAAGGATGAGGTGGGCAAATTGGCCGATTCCTTCAATCATTTTCTCAACAAACAAAATGAACTGGTAAAAAGCATCAAAACCATATCAAGTACCATTGACGGCAACTCCTCAAAACTCTCCGAAATTGTTCATGACGAAAATCAGTTAGCTGGGGATGTCGTTGAGAAAATCAACGAAATTGAAGGGGAAACACAGAATATCTCTTCCTCCCTTGAACAGGTTACCGCCAGTGTCCAGGAAGTTGCAGCCAACTCACAGACCGTAGCCAACTCCTCCAAAGAAATTTCCAAAATGGCGGAGAATTCCAAAAAATATGTGCAGGAGAGTACCAATTCTGCAACAATGATCGAGGATAAAATGAGTGAAGTAACGCAACAAATGATCAACACGGCAAACAGTGTGGAAAAACTTGTGAGAAATCTTTCGAATATTGAAACCATCCTTGAATCCATCAACGCCATTGCAGAACAAACCAATCTGCTTGCACTGAATGCAGCTATTGAAGCGGCAAGAGCCGGTGAGGCAGGCAAGGGCTTTAGTGTTGTTGCCGATGAAATCAGAAAACTGGCTGAAGAAAGTAAAGACGCCACGAAAAAAGTCGCCACCATACTCAAGGACATTTCCACTCAATCATCGGAGGTTAAGGAAAAAACAGAAAATGTGAATACCAGTGTAAAAGAAGCTTCCTCAATCAGTGTCCAAGTCAGGGAGAAACTGGGAACCCTCATGAGCCAGATTGAAAACATGGTAGCCGGGAGTGAAGAAGGTTTCAATTTATCTAATTTGCAGAAAGAATCCACTGATGAGATTTCGCAAGCCGTCGAGGCATCCAATTTAAGTACTCAATCCCTGGTAGAAAAACAACAGGTTATTGTAGAATTGATACGAAAACTGAAAACAGGTGTAGATGCCGTGGAGCAATCAGGTATTCAAATGCATGACTCTTCAAGAATTTTAGGTGACGAAATCAACCGATTTAAGATAAACGAAGATGATAATGACTAACAAAATGCAAATTTAATTCATAAAACATCTGGAGGTGAAATTATGAAAAAGTATTTATTGATTGGATTTTTAACACTTGCAATGCTGGCTATGGTTTTCTCAAATGCACCATTTAAAATCTATACCGAATTAATAGGTCGGTCTCAATTTTACGATGAGGAGGGTACACTCACCGGTTCTTCAGTTGAGATTGTTCGGGAAATCCAGAAAAGAGTAGGAGATGACACAGAAATAGAGCCACTTCCTTGGTCACGAGCTTATAATTTACTACAAAGCGAAGACAACATTATACTTTTTTCAACAACATTAACCGAGGAAAGAAGACCCATGTTTCAATGGGTTGGTCCTATTTTCAGTCAGGCTTGGGTTTTTTATGTCAAAAAAGGTTCAGGAGTTGAAATTAACTCCATGGAAGATGCCAAGAAGCTTGAGAAAATCGGGACTTATTTGAATGACGCCAGAGAGTTATACCTAAAGTCTTTGGGGTTTGAAAACTTAGACAGTGCTGTTGATGAATCCAACAATATTAAAAAGTTGGACGTGGGCAGAGTCGATGCAGTCATCAGTTCACCGGACAATTTTGTTGCTTCATGTAAAAAAGCAGGAATAGAGGTGAACAACTTCGAAGAAGCCTACCTGGTATCAGAGCAAGAACTGTACATCACATTCTCAAAAAACTTTGACAAAACCATCGTTGCTGAATGGCAAGAAGCTTTAAAGAGTATGTATGAAGATGGAACCTTTGAAGAAATCTATCTCAAATGGTATCCGAATGCACGTCTTCCTACGTATAAAGTGGTTGAGTAAAAACCTTTGACCGTTAGATAGTTAGATCATTAAAGAGGCCTTTTCAGGCCTCTTTATTATTTTTTGTCTTTTAAGTGTAAATCCTTTTATTCAAAGAGTTAAACATTGAAAAAATAGTGGTTTGCTGATATTTTGCAGGAAGTTATAAAGAAACCATCATAAAAAAGTTGACACCTGAAAATGAAAAGAGTTGGATCTACTTTTATTACCTTTGATATGACCATTAACTAAGCCTAATTGAGAGTTCAAAAGGTTTTTTTATATCGTTTTTATGTTGGTTTTATATATGCTATAATCAAAATAATGTTAAATATGGTGGAAAAAATGATATGTATCCATTTAGGAGGTTTTTGTTGACTATGCGTAAACTATTCTATTGTTTATCAGCTATACTTTTAATGGCATTACTTCTCACTTCCTGTACTAACGGTCCCAAAACATTGCTTCACACACTAAATCTCAAAATCCCCGGAATCACCGAGAGATTTAAACTAGCTCCATTTGCAACTCAAACAGCAGAAGCCTCTATCGTTTCCGTTCTGCCTGGATTCAAATTTATAACAGAAGAGGGAACGGCCATGCGCTTGACATTCGCCACCAATGTAACTGTTGGGTATTCGGATATCAAAGATATCTTGGAAGTAGACCTGGAAGAATTAAAGGATGAAGCTTCCATATCCTCCATTAGTACGGATGTCACCATTCGTTTTTCAGAAAAAATAGGCGATTTTAACATGCCAACCATTCGCTCTAGTTTTCAAATGCCTGATATCAAAATGGAAGCAACCTCTGTCAAGAAGAGCTTTGAAAAGCCAGATTTAAAACCAGCAATTGATTCAAATTCATTGAATATTCCAAAAGTCTATATAGCAACGAATACTATCAGTGAAGTGACCGTTTTAGATGCCGCCCAAGAGGTTAAGATTAAAGAAGGCCTTCTGATTGTCAAAGCAACGAATACTACAAATGCGTCGTTTACAATTTTAATTAAAATGGAAAATGAACATGTGTTATTTACTGAGAAAAACGAAGAAAATCCCTTTACTTTTCAAGGTGCCACAAGTGGACAAGTATTCAATATTAATTTAACTGACAATTCCACTTTAACTGAAAAAGCCACTATCACAATCATTGCAACCGCTTTAAATTTACCATTGAGTGGTGGAGAATTAGATTTTTCAATTGCCATGTCTGCTACTGCAATAAATGATACTCCTATTTCGAAAGATCCCATTTTTAATGAGAATTTTGTATTTGATAAAATAGAAAACAGGGAGTTTAAACAAGGCTTCGAAATTAGTGAACTAAAGGAAGGAAGCGGTAAGCTTAGAATCAACCCTGCTACGCTCACTTTAGACATTAAACCTGACAATACATTAGCGGGTTTGGATTTGGACCTTCAAATACTTATAAACAATAAGTCTTACCCGGAACTTACAGTATCTCTAAGCAATAACGAAACAAAAAAGATCGATATTTCTAATACGATTCTCACTCGTCATAGCACCCTGACTGTTCGTACAACACCCACCCTATCTGAAGAAAACTCACGGGAATTCTTCCAAGGCAAAATTAACTTTACTCCTGATCTTGATTTTGAATTGGCTTTTGCCACAGATGTAAGGCTAACAACACAAATAAGCTCTGAAGCATCAAAAACAATCAAAACAGGATTAGCCGATTCAACTGATTTTACATTTGATACGGTAACACTCAATGGAGATATCCGACTGCAAAAACACATCCCGGCTCTTGATTCACAGTATTACAACGCTACTCTTACGGTAAGTGAAAAAGACGGTCCAACGATAGTAAGCACAGCATTAACAAATGATGATCAATCTATTTCACTTGACGACAAAAAATTACACGCAACAGATATTACCGTTGATTTTGCCTTTGAAACCATAGACGACTATATGACCGTTGATTTCACTTATGATAAAGATTATGATGCATCAACAACATTTACTCCAACTATCGGCATTAGTAAAATCGCCAGTTTGACGTTAAGTCAGGATAAGGCCCAACAAGGTTTAACCTTCCCGGATATCATTGAATCCGCAACGGTTTCTGAAGGAACCATCCAATTAAAAATTGATGCCGGACACGATGCCGTATTCCAAAGGTTGTTTAGGGGAGTTGGCATGGATACGTTTAAAGCTACATTAAGCACCACTGAAAAAGACTTCCCGCTGACTTTTAAAACGAATAATGATTTGCTTGAAGCGGATTTACAAGGCTTAGAGTTATCAGGAAAACAGGCAACTTTAACATTGGGAACGCTAACCGTCAACTTTACAGGTGAAGATGCAGAAAATTTACCAAATCAAATAGATATATCAGCCAGTGTTACTAATTTGAAGTTTAGTGAGTTAATGATTAATGTTGAAGATTTCTATAACGACCTTGTTATTGAGGAATCCGAAGAATTTGAAATACCAGAAGAGGCACGAGACTATCTTAAAGCCATTATTCTTTCTGGAGATCCTAAAATAAAGGTTGAATGGAATAATAATACCCCCTTGGAATTAAATTTTCATGTCACGGTTTCTAATGACATTCTCAATGAGAAAAGAACACTCGGCAAAACTCAAGGAGCAAGTCAGACGGTTATTGAGGTACCAAATAATATCAATATAGAAGGGTTAGAAAAACTACAGTTTAATTTCCAGGCATCCCCCACCGGACTTGACTCAAATAATAAAACTTTAACCTTATCAGACTTTGCCGTTGATGAATTGGAAAACTATAGCGTTTCTGCAACCGTTACCTTTAAAGACTTTTCAGAAGGCATTGACAAAAGAGGTGACAGTATAACTGTAGAAAAGGTAGTCCTTTTTGGTGAAATCCGAGAAGAACTATTTGAACTATTGTTGGAACATCTTCCTGATTTCTGGAAAGACTATTCGGGACAAATAGAAATTGACGAAGCATTAACAGTGGCTTGGGTAGAACTTGATGAAAATGTCTCGAATGATAATCCGGATTTATCCGCTTCTTTAACAGTCACTGCCAAAGATTCAGGACAAACGATAACAGAAATTCCTATCAGTCTCACCGATAGAACGAATTTTTCTGCAAATATCAATGAATTCCTGTCAAAACCCAGTACGGATTTGTCTTTTGAAATTGCAGCAAATGTGAATGAAGCAACCGTAAGTCTTGACAACATCACAGTAGATGCAACAGACTTATTCAGCGCCTCCGTAACAGTCAATATACCTGTCCGGTTTAAAGTCACTCAAGACATTAATTTATTGAACGAAACCCTCAACTTGGGAGAAACTTTGAACATCAAACTGGATGATATGGATGCCATTTTAAAACTAATTGAGTCTGCCACAGCCGTTGTTAATGCTCGAAATAACTCCGGAGTCAGTGTGGAATTGCAGTTGAAATGGGATGGTCCGAATGGAGTTCCTATTATCAAAAACAAACAGGGCGGAGACACGGTTGTTTTGAACAATACAGAGGCTGTAGAGTTCGTTGTGGGTATTGGCGAAGGATCGAAAGCAAAAGATCTATTGGAAAAAGATGTTTATGCCCATGTCACTTTACCTGATTCGCAAGGGAACTATTATACAGTTGAGGGTGATTCCGCAGTAGAATTTTCAATTTACCTGGATATCATCGTAAAAGTAGAAATACCACTTAGCTAAAGCTTATAAGGATTAATGGGGGGAAGACATGAAAAACAAAACGTTTAGCAAAAGTCTATTATGTATTTTAATGCTCATGATAAGTGCCTTATCAATACACGCCGCTTCACATGGCGGGGGCATTGAACCTTTTGACGATTTTAACAATGACAACGCCTTTAATTATGGGATGCAGAATGCTCAAACCTTTTTTATCAACATAGGGGCAGATGCACTCAGCTATCAAAATATGCTTCCTATAGCTGATTTTTTAGAAGTTATGAAATCAGACACCATTGATTTAGCAAAATACTCGGATTCGGTGATGGAAAATATTGGAGAAGGAGATGCCAAGTTCAATATCTTTGGTCGTGGTTTGGCTTCGTTTGGATTGAACATCACCCCGATATATACCATTGGAGGGTATGTTGACTTAAAAGCTGATAGCGGTTTTACCATTCCAAATTGGATTATGGAGATCGTCTTTAAAGGCAATCAGTTAACCCAATATCCCACATATGAAGAAAAGGGACCTGTATTAGATGCCATGATAAGTGCCGGAGGTGTTTTGGGCATGAAAACCGATTGGGGGATGGTATCTGTAGGAGTCGGAGCTTACGGTCCTGCGATGTATGCCACATTGGACAGATATGCTGATGTACAGGCAACCCCAACGGCTGTGGGAACTGTCAGTCTTGATGCCAAGGTCTATTCCGCAGTTGATCTTGATTTCGCTAATTTTAACCTTCAAGAATTGGATTACGGTGGTTTACTTAAGGGGATCAAAACAGATATCGGTGTCGTTATCGGAAGGTATAATCCCGTTTGTGGAATCGCTGTGAAGGATATCCCTATAACATCCGCACAATTGAATTACGAAGCTAATTTGTTAGATATCGAAGCCAGTTTCACAAGTGATCCAATAAATTTTAGTACCAACACGAATATTCCAGACAAAATTATCTTTGAAAAAATGACAGAACCCATTGAATATAGGGCAAAACCAACAATATCCGGTTTTTTTAACCTCCCATTCACGGAAACCCTTTCAATGGTCCTGCATGCAAACACTTCCGGACTTTCCGGAACTTATATTGGTGCCACTTTATCCGATAAACTTGGGATGAACTTTCTTGTATCTGCCGATATAACAGGCTCTCTCAATGGTGCCATGATGTATTCAGCAGGTTTGGGGTTTCATAGTGGCTTTTACAAGCTTAAAATAAACGCCGGTATTGGAACAATCAAGCCGTTTGATTTTAAAACTATTGGCTCTCCACGTCTAAGTGTCTCCACTTCACTTTATTTCTAACACTTTAATTTAAATAAAAAAACCGGTGATTTTACCGGTTTTTTGTTTTGTTGCTTTTTTTTCTTTTTGCTACATCTTTCTCCGAAACAAATCATGTTATGATATATTAGGGTATAAGCGATCAATATTGGAAGGTGATGGCAGGGAACTTGAAAAGGCAATCATTAATCTCCGTTTTTAAGATGGGGGAGCGGATGGAGAGGTTCAAAAATAATTTTGAGTTATTCAGCGAGCTTAACTGATATTGAATCATCAAGGTTAAATGGGAGGATGAACAGATGTTAACACTATCCGATGAAAAACACTTTTTCGCATTTTCAAAGGAAAATGAACCTGTATTGCGAATAAAAAGCGATGAAAGAGTCAAAATCAAAGCTATGGACGCCTTTTCAAACCAGGTCCGAACGGAAGAGGACGAACTGGACTCCATCAATTGGGATTTGGTGAATCCGGCCACGGGGCCAATTTATGTTGAAGGCGCTCAGCCGGGGGATGTGTTGAAGGTAACGATTGAAAAAATCAAAGTTGGCACCCTTGGCGTCATGGCAACAGGTGAGGATTTGGGTGTATTCGGGTCATATTTTAACGGCATGACGAAGAAACTGATTCCCATTGAAGGGGATTTTGCAATCTTTAATGAAAGGCTGAAAATCCCCTTGAATAAAATGATTGGGGTGATTGGCGTCGCCCCTGAGGGAGAACCTGTTAACTGCGGTACTCCCGGCAGTCATGGCGGCAACATGGACACGAAACTCATAACTGAAGGGGCATCGGTATTACTGCCTGTCTTCACAGAGGGTGCCTTGTTTGGAGCGGGTGACGTTCATGCAGCCATGGGAGACGGTGAAGTCTGTGTTACCGGTGTTGAAATAGACGCCGAATTGACACTGAAATTCGAAGTGATCAAGGATATGACGTTAAACAACCCCATGGTGGAAACCGATGAGATGCTCTCTTGTATTGCCTCCGAGAAGAACCTGGAGGATGCGGCCTTGAAAGCAGCAAGAGATATGTACGACTATTTAAATGCTAACACAGA
>JASUTC010000073.1 GCA_030445775.1 Thermotogaceae bacterium
TCTTCATAACTTGGTTTGGGTTTTAGTTTCAGTGGTGTCTGATGGATTTTGTACCAGTTGTAATATTTTGATTGTTCACCTTTTTGGCGAATATCTTCAAATGCGAAGAAACGTATGCCGGTATGGTTAAATACGCCATCCAAAAAGACTTTGATTCCATTTTTATGAGCGCATTTCAACAAGTGTTCAAAATCATCCATATTTCCAAAGCCCGGATCGATTTGGAAATAATCTTCCGTGTCGTATTTATGCGTGCTGGGGGATTTGAATAGGGGTGTGAGGTATAACGCGTTAATTCCCAAATCTTTTAGATAATCCATTTTTTCAATGATGCCTTTCAAATTTCCTCCAAAAAAGCTTGATCTGGAAGGTTTTTGATTCCATGGTCTTAAATTTTTATTGTAGTCGTTCTTGCCACTTTTGTAAAAACGATCCGGAAAGATCTGATAAATGATTAAGTTTTCCATCAGCTATCCTTTCAACCCCGTGCCGGCGATGCCTTTAATAAAGTATTTTTGTGCGATCAAAAAGGCAACAATAGACGGCAAGATGGATAAAACAGTGGCTGCAGACAACAATGTCCATCTGACCCCGTATCGGCCCTGAAATACGGAAAGGCCCAGTTGTATGGTTCGCATCTGTGGTGAATCGGTGACGATTAACGGCCATAGGAAGTCGTTCCAGGCAAACAGAAAAGAAAACAGTGCACTTGTAACGATGACCGGTTTCGACAAGGGCAAGGCTATCTGAAAAAAGATCCTGATCTTGCCACAACCATCTATTTTTGCCGCATCTTCAATCTCTTTTGGCAGCGATAAAAAGAATTGACGAAAGAGAAAAATGGCAAAAACGCTGGCTGCCCTTGGAATAATCAGTGCTGCAAAGGTATCATACCAGCCCAATGCATTGACTGTCAAGAAATTGGGGATCACAATGGCATAGTTGGAAATCATCATGGTGCCCAAAAGGATGAAAAACAATAGGTTACTGAATTTGAATTTTATCCTGGCAAAAGCATAGCCTGCAAAAGCTGAAAACAAGGTTTGTGTGAGGACAATTCCAGCTGACATAATGAAACTGTTTAAAGAATATCTGGCAAACGGCGCCGCTTGAAAGGCTTCGATGTAATTTTCGATATGAAAATGAGTTGGGAAAAGTAATGGCGCTGAATAAAGTGTATTTGGCGGTTTCAAGGAGGTTGTGATTAACCATAAAAAGGGCAATATTGAAATAAAGGCGCCAACACTCAAAAAAACATGTCTTGTGATTCTTCTCGTAATCGATTCTTTTCTAATAAGCCTCACCACCCTGGGTAAATTTCCATTGGACGAAAGAAAGGATTAACAAAATCCCGAAAATACCTACAGCTATGGAGGAAGCATACCCCAATTTGAAGTATTCAAAGCCGTTTCTGTAAAGCATTAACCCCAAGACATCCGTTTCATCAACGGGACCGCCGTTCGTCATCACATAAACCAGGTCAAAGATTCTGAAAGAATCAATAAAGCCGGTTATGGTTAAAAAAAGTGTAGCCGGAGACAATAACGGTATTTTAATTGATTTAAGAATATTGAATTCAGTAGCCCCGTCTATTCTTGCTGCTTCATAGAGATTCGCAGAAACGCCTTGGAGTGCGGCCAGATAAATGATCATGCAAAATCCAATGCGTTTCCAAATTCCTACGATTGAAACGGAGAACAAGGCCCAAGCAGAATCATTTAACCAGGCAGGTCCCTGAATATTGATATATGAGAGCATGGTGTTAATAATGCCCTGTGTGGGATCAAACAAGTATTTCCAAACGACTCCTGAAGCAACGGTTGGAGTAACCACCGGTAAAAAATATAGAATTCTGTAAAGAGTCTTCCCTTTAATATCCCTGTCCAATGCGACAGCGACCAGTAACCCGATAATCAGTGAGCCAAATGTGACAACGACTGAATAAATGATGGTAACCAGAAGGGAGTTATAAAATACTCCATTGGTAAAAAGTGTTTTATAATTCTCGATTCCGACAAAAGGAATGTCGGGAGAGAACCCGTTCCATTCAAAAAAAGAAAGCACAATTGAGTAAAAAGCAGGATAGATATTAAAAACTCCTAATATTAAAATCGAAGGAAATAACAGCAAAAAGGCTGCTGTTTGCTCTTTTCTAAAAAAAGCGGGAGTTAAACTCCCACTTTTAGAGGTTAAATTACGCACGTTTTGTCCTCGCTATTTCAAAATATCGTTGACTAATGCTTCTGCACTTTCCAACGCTTCTTCCACGGACATTCGATCATGCAGTGCTTTTAATATTTCTTTGGAGAAGATATCTGAAATTTCAGGATATTCATTTATTGGTGGTCTGGCATTCGCATATTTCCCTGATTCTACAAACGGCAGCAGAAGTCTCTTGGTATTTTTGATGTATGCAACATAGCCATCATCATTTGCAACGGATTTCTTAACCGGGATGAATCCTGTCGCCTTATCCCATTCGATTTGAATATCCTTACCGGTAAACCATTTAATGAATTCCCAAGCGGCTTGTTTTTCTTCTTCCGACTTGTTGAAAACGAATATCTGTTCTCCACCCATGTTAGTCGCCGGTACGCCATCTTCAGGATGGGGGAATACAGCTGCGCCAAGTTCAAAGTCCACTTGCATCGGGAAGAACTGGACCATCCAGGAGCCATCCATCACCATGGCGGCTTCTCCTCTGCCAAACAAACCCCAAGGAGAGATGGAACTGACTTCATATTCGTGAATCAGATCGTACCAAAATTGTAACGCCTTTCTCCCCGCTTCGCTATTAAATGCAGCCTTTTGGTAATTCGTGACAGGATCCAAAAATTCGCCACCGGCTCCCCAGAGGAATACTTGCCATTGCCAAGTGGTACCTTCTCCTCCCTGAGTATAGAGTTCATAGCCAATTTTTCCTGTTTTTTCTTTGATTTGTTCGCTGTATTCAACCAATTCTTCCCATGTTTTTGGGGGTTTTTCCGGATCCAAACCGGCTTCCTTAAATAACCTCTTATTCCAGAACAAACCCAGATTGCTTGAACTGACTGGTAGACTGACAAGTTGATTATCTCTTTGTCCGTAAACCAGTAATTCCTCATAAAAGTCATCAATGTTATAGTCGTCTTTTGCGATGAATGGTTTGAGATCAACCAGTTGGCCCGTTTCTGCGATTAATGATATTTTTATGATATCCGATATCGCTAAAGCCGGTGTTCTCCCAGATAATGATGCGGTTTGAATCTTTGTTACGATTGAAGACCCCGGAATGAAAATCGGTTCTATCGTTATGTCCGGATGAGCTTCATTAAACGTTTCAACCAATTCCTCGAGTTTGTCACCGTTCGCACCATCCCAATAATGCCAGAATTCAATATTGACTCCTGCAAAACTCAAAACGGTTATCAAGCTGATGAATAACAACAACACTACACCTTTTTTCATAAAGCACCTCCATTAAGCAGAATCCCGTTTGATTAAAACGGATTCAAATTTCTTCCTCACTATCTCCTGATAGCCTTCCGTTTTATTTATTTTATTAAGCAAAATCTCAGCTGCAAACTGACTCATTTCCTCCACCGGCTGTTTTAACGTAGTTAGTCCGATATCTTTTGACCAAATTTGATCATCAACCCCAATAATAAACACATCTTTTCCGACTTCCAGATTAAGGTTTTTGGCTGCAACTGTTAATCCATAACCGAATAAATCGCAAGTTGTGAAAATGCCGACCGGAAAATCTTTGGTTTGTTTTAATATTTTTATTGAATTGTTGAAAGCTGAGTGGAGGTTAATCTCTGTATGATAGACTTCATCTTCATTGAAAGAGATACCGGAATCTTTCACCTTATTAATAAAACCATTAAGTCTTTTTGAGAAGACGTTGGTTGTAAAAATATTGTTGGGTTCAATAAATGTCAAAACCTTTAAATTGTCAGTGTGTTTCAATAAAACCTCAGCAGCTTCTTCACCGATATCAACATTTTCTACATAAGCACAATCATATCTTTCGGAATACATATCTACCAGAACAACATTTCGGTCAGTTGGTATGATTCCGTCTTTAAACAGCTTATGCACTGGCATGGAGGCCATAACAATCCCATCCGTTCGATATAAAAATGCATTACTGTCGGAAAAGCGTTCAAGCCTTTTTTTGGAAAGCAAGGGAAAAATCACCGTATCATATGATTTTTCCGAAACGATTTCATCAATCGCATTCAGCATGCGATCATAAAACTCGGTTCGTACCATCGGAACTACGATCGATATCATGTTGGTCGTACCGGAAACTAACCCTCTTGCTGTCGGGTCCGGACTATAATTCAATTCTTCTATCGCTTTCATGACGCGTTTTCTTGTTTTCTTCGAAACATAACCGGTATTATTCAGCACCCTGGATATTGTTCCCATACCAAGATTCGCTTTTTTTGCAACATCTTTTATTGTAGGTTTTTTCATTCTTGTATACCTCTTTATTAGAGTTTTTCGGTTACATGGAAACGTATCCATGTGGAAACGTTTCCCTATTACATATTGATATTAAATCAAAATGAAAAATGAGTCAAATTTGATTTCAGCTGATTTTCGAAGTTTATGATTAATGACACTTGATTAAAACTAAAATTTGTCCATAATTGGAGAAAAGGTTCTGATTCCATTATCCGGTTTTTTGTCCTGCCAAACAAAACTTATTTTTATTTAGTCTTACTCTAATATTTTTGTTTTATATTCCCATCGAAGGAATCAACATTCTAAATTTGGAGGTTTTAAAATGAAAAAAGTACTCTTTACACTTTTATTGGTTTTATTATTTAGCACCATGTTCTTTGCTCAAGGACCAAAATACATCTTCATGTTCATTGGAGATGGAATGGGAACAACACAGACAAACGCTGCACAGATTTACAAAAGCACACTTGGAAATGCAGAAGTGCCAAAACTGAACATGTTGACATTCCCCGTTCAGGGTATGACAACCACATACGCAGCAAACGCATTCATCACCGATTCAGCTGCTGCGGGGACTGCTTTGGCCACCGGTTATAAAACAAACTCCGGTATCATCAGCATGGATCCATCATTAAACACCGTTTTGGAAACCCTTGCAGAGAGAGCTAAAGCCTTGGGAAGAAAGGTTGGTATCATCTCTTCAGTTTCCATTGATCATGCGACACCAGCCGTTTTCTACGCGCATCAGGCTTCAAGAAGCAGTTATTACGAAATTTCAAGACAATTGGTAGAGAGTGGATTTGACTTCTTCGGTGGGGGTTCAGTCAGATATCCAACCGGTAAACAAGGCGACCAGGAAAATATCTTTGATTATGCTGCTGCAAACGGTTATAATGTCATTCAAACACAAAGCGAATACGAAGAATTTGACGCCATGGCAAAGACTGCAGAATACGAAAAAGTTTGGATTATGAACGAAGAAGTTGACAGTGGCTCAGCCATGTACTACGCCCTTGATAAAAAAGAAACATTTGATCTGGCAGATATCACAAAAACCGCTATTAACTACTTAGACAACGACAATGGCTTCTTCATCATGGTTGAAGGCGGAAAAATAGACTGGGCATGCCATGCAAACGATGCTGCCGCTTCAATAGAGGACACACTTGCTTTTGACAAGGCCATAAAAGAAGCAATGGCTTTCTACAGCAAGCATCCAAATGATACATTAATCGTTGTTACAGGAGATCATGAAACTGGTGGACTTACCATTGGATTTGCTGGAACACAATACGATTCCAATCCTGAGTTAATCAGGTACCAGCGCGAATCTTTTGATATATTTACCGCTCGCTTAAACGAACTTAAAAAAGCCGGTAATCTCAACAGTTTTGAACAAGACTTGATGCCTTTGGTAGAAAATGCCTTCGGACTCTATCTTAACTCATCAAATGCTTCAAATCCTGATTTGATTCTTTCTGCACTTGAAGAAAAAAGATTAAGAGCAGCCTTTGATGCTTTTATCAATGGCATCGAGAACGATGAAGAAACATATCTCCTTTACGGAGGATATAACCCCGTTACCATGTCTTGCACACGGATCCTTAATCAAAAAGCCGGCCTTGGCTGGACAACATATGCCCATACAGGTGTACCGGTTGTCACATACGCCATGGGAAACGGTCAGGAACTGTTTGCGGGTTATTACGATAATACTGAAATTGCGAAAAACCTGTTCGCCCTTTTAAAGTAAGAAAAATTCTAGTTAAAATAGCCACCGCAAGGTGGCTATTTTTAAGAGGTGTTGAAGTTGATTCAGAAAAAAACGTCTTCTTTCCATCTTCATCTGAAAGAACATTTCAGGACAGAAATCACCAAAAAAGAAATGGCGTTCATTATCATTTTGCTCGCAGCCAATTTCGTTTTGTTTTTCATTCCAAACCCGTATGATGCGTCTGATAGGTATCAATACACGGTGGGAAAAGTCATCAGCGTGGATAATTCTCAGGTGGGACAGTATGGCATCATTCGACAGGGAACTCAATTTGCCGAGATCCAAATCCTAAAAGGTAAATTCAAAGATAAGGTTTTGGAAACACATAACAATCTGATTGGGAAGATGGAGTTGGATAAGTTTCTAAAAACCGGTGATAAGGTTTATTGTGAACTATACGAAAAGAATAACGAACAGCTGTACCTGAATGTTGTAGACTTTTACAGATTGGGAACTGAAGGGCTTTTGTTTAGTATCTTTATTATCTTACTCATTGTTTTTGCCGGTTGGATAGGTGTAAAAACCGTTCTTTCCTTCTCAACGTCCCTACTTGTAGTTTGGAAAATCATGATTCCTCTCTTTTTGGAGGGTTTCGACCCGGTTTTACTTGCCTTTTTTATCGTCCTGGGATTAACATCAATTGTTATCTTTCTGGTTGGTGGATTTGAAAAAAAAGGCCTCGTCGCTTTCCTGGGAGCCGGTTCCGGCATTCTGATCACGTTAGTGCTTTCCCAGCTGTTTTCAAAACCTTTTATTATCAACGGGTCAGTTTTACCATTTTCCGAAACACTTTTGAATTCAGGATTTGCCCATCTGAATATCAACAAGCTCTTTTTGGCAAGTGTCTTTATCGGCAGTTCCGGTGCGGTTATGGACATCGGGATGGATATAGCAGCCTCCATGAAAGAAGTCGTAGACAAACATCCTGAAATTTCAGTAAAAGATCTGATGTTTTCCGGATTCAATGTTGGAAGAGCCGTTGTGGGAACCATGAGCACAACCCTTTTATTTGCTTATGCCGGGGGATATTTAACCCTTTTAATGGCTTTTATGGCTCAGGGAGTCAATACCATGGCGATGTTGAACATTAATTACTTCTCATCGGAAATCTTCAAAACCGTCATCGGGAGTTTTGGCCTTGTATTAACAGCCCCCTTTACAGCCGTCATCGGTGCTTTCATTTTCAAAGCAAAAAATAAATAATCCCGTTCACTTATCGATAGAACCATGTTATAATATTCTCATCTTTCATAAGAGTAAAGTAATCGAATTTTGCTTTTTTAACTATGGGAGATATTTTCTGGAATGGCCTATATGAAGCTCATCATAAAGGCAGATTGATTAACTCCATGAAAGGTGGAAAAAGCATGAAAATAGGAATTATCGTGTACTCAAAAACCGGAAACACATTATCTGTAGCAGAAAAGCTGGGAAAGACATTAACAGAAGCCGGACACGATGCCGTGATCCAAAGGGTAAAGGTTAACAAGGATGAGAAAGGCTCATCGGGTAAACTTAGTCTAACGGCTAACCCCGATGTCTCAAACTATGATGCCGTCGTTTTTGCGGCCCCCGTGCACGCCCTCTCTCTCGCCTCGGCAATGAAACTGTATCTGAATCAGGTTAAGGACTTATCAGACAAAAAGGTGTATGGGTTTGTCACCCAGCACTTTATGGGTGGGAGTTGTGCCATTCGCAAACTGAAGTCACTGTGTCAGGAAAAAGGAGCGGATTTAAAGACCACCGGCATTGTCAATTGGGCAAAAAGAAAAAGAGAAAACCAGATAGAACAGATTATTACTAAATTCAGTTCCATTTAGTGATGCTAAAAAACATTCTTAGAATGATTCAAAATGACAGAAAACCGTTTCTGATTTACTAACCTAATTAGGGGTTGCTGAAAAACTAAAAATTCTTCCCTTAGAGCTGGAGTTGGGGGACACTCCTTAGAAGTTTTAAAAAACAAAACTTCAAGGCGTATTTTCTAATGCCCGTGTAAGGTTTTTCCGCAAAACACTTTGAAAAGCTTTCCAGAATAACATTCTTTTCCATTCTTTGCTTTCTTCCTTTTGTATACCCATTCTCGGAGTACACCAGAAACAAGGCTTTTGTGTGTCTGTTTTTTGTACACCCTTTTGGGTCCACCTCACTTTTAACTATCCTTGTAATTAATGCAAATAAAATATTCTGATATAAGAGAAAAATACAATGTAATATAATTTATTTCTGTTATAATAGAAACAAAACGAAGGTGATTGCATGATCAAACGA
>JASUTC010000074.1 GCA_030445775.1 Thermotogaceae bacterium
CCATGGCCTCTCATGATAACGGCACTGTTCTCGCCCAAAGCTTCCACGACGTTATTGGCCAGTTCCCAACTACCGGGATCTCCATACTCAGCAACCTTTATCTCAGGACCGCAGATCATAGCACTATCTTCTATCAGTGAAGGGACTACATCCATCGTAACCGAGGCGATGGAGGAATACACGGGGTGTGTGTGTAAAATAAACTCCACATCTTCTCTCTTCTTGTAAACGGCCACATGAAGTTTCCATTCGGAAGAAGGAGTATGTTGTCCTTCTAAAACAGTTCCTTCAAGATCGATGACCATAATATCATCTTCGCGCATCATATCGTAGGGAAACCCGGACGGGGTGATATAGATTTTGTCATCCTTCCTCAATGAAACATTTCCCCAGGTTCCTTTGACCAATTCTTCACCGACTATTTTCTTGCAAGCATTCACAACGATTTGTTTATGATGATTATTTTCCATAAAATCCCCCCGAATCTTTTTCTATCAAATATTCTTTAGTTTTTTATTCCGTCGAGATACACTTCAAAACATTCCTTATAGATTCCAAAGCTTCATCCGGTAATGTATTAAGCGTTCCGGCAGCCAGATTCTTTTGCTCAAGGAATACCACCCTGTCAATCTCCATAATCTCAAAGTCATCAAAACATTCCCATTGCTTAAACTGGGCTGTGCCTTCCACAATCTTTTCCAGGCTTTCAAGGGTTGTTTCCTTTGATATCTTTTTCCACTTGAAATACCCTGTGTTGAAGATATAACAGTCCACATTCATCTCTTCAAACAGGTGTTTAAACCTGTTGTAGTCGTTCTCCAATTGATACGTTCTGAAGGGATTGGCATAAGGCTCAATCACCAATGCATCCGGATCAACTCCCGGAGCAAGACGTTCAGCGGAAGTTCTTTTTGTCGCCAAGGTCGCTCCCAATGCAGCGGCTAAAACGGGGTTTGTTACCTTTAAGACCGGTGGCAGAGTTGGGTCTTTCATCAGCCAGATGATGGAATTCACCGGTTCGGCAAGTTTATCCACCCGGTTCTTTGACCACAGTTTAGATTTAATGGCCCTGCCGTTTCCGTTTCTCATATCTTCTGTCACTATGACAATTCGACCGTCTTTATCTTTTACAGCGGCGTTATTTTGTACGGAAAGGAGAAAATCATTTTCAGGCGATGCCACCGGGTAATCAGCCGTCTTATCGAAATAGGAAGGCTCCAAAGCAACAGATGAACCGTTTTTGGAGTTGATGACAAAGGCATCATCATGAAGAACTGTAATGTCGTATTTTCCCTTGTGCTTGGCGTGGGTAATGGTGGACTTGCCCGAACCCGAAAGTCCGAAAACGCCTACAACGTACTTGTGCCCGTCTTCAAGATTATATCGCTTCTGTCCTCCGTGACAGGAGGCAAAACCGTTTCGATTGGCCGTTCCCCAGGCAAGGGTCAGGGTTCCCTTTTTAAACTCTCCAAAATAGCGCATCCCAAGAATAGCAGCACAGTTATGTTCTGAATCAAAGAAAGTCAATCCCAAGGGATGCTCTTCATGTTTCCAATCCGGATCAGAGAAGACGTAAATATCGCCCTCTGTCTCAAAAACTCTGGAACGTTTGTACATTTCAACAAAATGCTCGTTAATGGGTTGGAAGTTGAGCAGCCAGTTGTAAAGAATGTTCTCGTGTCCTTGGGGAATCAATAAATGAGCCCTTACCATAAAGTCCTCGTGCAACCCGATGTACGCCTGGGCATGGTACATCTTTTTAAATCGTGTGTGATAGATGGCTTCACGCAGTTTGCCGGCATATTCCTCTTCGTTGACATTTGGTGATCCTGCAATTCGCCTTGCAGCTGCGCACCTTCCGGTGACCGCTCCATCGTTAAACAACAACACCCTGGAATCAGGATCCAGACCCAGTTTTTCCGGTTCGTAAATCTTCACATCCGTGATGATGGTTCCCGGTGAATTCTTTGCCAGATCATATGCCTCTCTCAGTGAATTGACATTATGCACATGATTGGCATAAAATGGTGTTTTAATCGTGACTCTGAATTTTGAAAAAATCGGATTTTCTTTTGTGATAGCTGTTTGTGGAAAATGTGAAACAGTGGCCATAAAAAACCTCCCCCGTGTTGATCTTTATGTCTAATTATACAACTTCAACGGTTGTAAACAAATAAAAAGAAATAGAGGGGAGGTTTTTATTATTTGGTTTGTCTTTCTATTTCATCACTAATGCTTTTTGCCCGTTCATAGGTGTCGTTGATGGCCTTCATGATGGTTCCCCTCAAGCCCTCCCGTTCCAGGGAATAAATACCCTCTATCGTTGTTCCGGCAGGGGATGTAACCAGATGCCTGAACTCTCCGGGATGATTACCCCTGGCTTCCAATAATTGGGCAGAACCTATGAGTGTTCCCAGAACCAATTCTCTGGAAACATCGTAGGAAAGCCCCATTTTCAGGCCAATATCAATCATGGATTCAATGACTACAAAAACAAATGCGGGACCACTGCCACTTAATGCAGTGACAGCCGGGAAAGCCTTTTCCTCTATTTCAATGACGATTCCCAATTTTGACAAAATGCAATTTACTGCATCTTTACCTGCCTGGTCAAAGCCTTGAGAATAACAAACTCCCGTCACCCCTTTGCCGATGGCAGAAGGAACGTTTGGCATGATCCGGGCTACTTTTTTTGCGTTGATCTCCTCGCGAATTCTAGCAATACTGATTCCGGTGATGGTACTGATGATTATTTTATGTTTAAAATCAAAATCCTTCAGTCCCTTTAATAAAGGAATGGAATCTTGAGGTTTAACGGAAAGAATGATAATGTCGCATTCTCTTACAATCTCTTCCGCCGAATTAGCACAAACACATCGCTTTTTGCCTTCAAAGGGACCTGTTTTATCCTTGTGTTTGTCAAAAAGATAAAGGGTGATCTCCTTATCCTCTTTCAATTGCTCAACAAAAATACTTCCAATATTTCCCACACCAATGATGCCTATTTTCATACGATTCCTCCAATGATGTTATCCCAATATCTCCAATAGTTCCGATTTGATCCCCGCGGCATCAATTTTAAACAGTTTGAAGAGGTCCTCTTTACAACCGGAAACAGAATAATCGTCAATTCCCAGTCTGTATTGAGCAGTGACTTTGATGTTGTTTCTTGTGATGGCATCTTCCAGCATAGCGCCCAGGCCCGTCCAGATATTGTGATCTTCAACGGTTAGGACGATCTTATTGGTCAACTTTTCTTCAAGGAACTGTCTTTGCTTCCAGAGTACCAACGGGCAGGAACAATTTAAAACGCCAACTTTGATTCCGCCTTTGTTGATTTCGTCCGCCGCCTTCACCGCTTCCGGCAGGGTGGCTCCCATGGCGATAATGATGGCATTGGCAACACGGGTTTCTCTTACTTCATCCACTTTGCCGTATTCAAAAGTATAATCTCCGGCAAAGAACGGATTGCCGTTAATGTCTTTAATAGGATGGAGTTTACTTCGGCCAACGGCGATTAAGTAATTACCGTATCGTTCAGTGACATATCTCACCGCACGGTCCGTCTGGTTGGGGTCTCCGGGAACGATGGTGTGGAAATGGAAGAAATTTGCCGGTCCGCCCACATAGTCCAGACAATGGTGGGTTTTCCCGTCCTCTCCCGTATCCGTTCCAACGTGTGTAACGGCCAGTTTTAAATTTGCGTGGTTGATATCATTTAAACGTTGCTGATTGTAGGTTTCATCAATACCAAATACACCAAAATCGGTGAAGAAGGTCACGATTTCTTCCACAGACATGGCACCAGAACAGGCTGCTGCGTTATGTTCTGCCACACCGAACTGGAAAAATTTATCCGGACAGGCTTTGGCAAAGCCGCCTGTTTTGGTAGAAGGCAACAAATCACAATCCACCACCGAGATAGGCGTGGAAGATTTGTCGTTTAACACGCCAAGGTCCTTGAGTGCATTTCCAAATGCGCTTCTGTTGTCTACACTTACATCTGTTCGATAAGTTTTAGGATCTCCTGTTTTGATCTCCGGTTTATATTCGAGAAGCGTTTTTTCATGAGCCTTAATCGGTAGTTTATTTCTCATTTCTTTATATTTTTCCAGGTCATTTTCAAGTTCCAACTCATCCAAGGCCTCGAACAACTGCTTCTCAGACAATGGTTTCCCGTGATAACCCGCATCGTTTTCCATGAAGGAAATACCGTGCCCGATTTGTGTGTGACAAAGGATAACTGTCGGTGTCAATGTATTGGCAGCTGCTTTGTTCAATGCGGCAAACAACTGTCTGAAATCATGTCCGTTCACTTCCAGTACTTCCCATCCGTCCGAGAGATAATTTTCTTTGATATTAACCGGCATCACGTCCTGAGTTCTTCCGTTGATCTGTGCGTCGTTAACATCGATTAACACCGTGAGATCACTGGTTTTGTACTTGGATGCGGTTCTTCTGGCTTCAGCCACCTGACCTTTGGCTTGCTCAGCATCCCCCATGATCACGTAAGTGCGATAATCCATCTTCTTAACCATGGCTGCCAATGCAAACCCCAATCCGGCTGAAAGTCCCTGACCCAAGTTTCCCGTGGTCCATTCCACCCCGGGAATACCTCGTGTGATGTGGCCTTCAAAAATCGTATTCACATGTCTGAATCCGGCAATGGCCTCATCCACGTCATAATAGCCCATCCTGCCCAGAACAGAATAAACACCGGGAGAAGTATGCCCATGGCTGATGACAACCCGGTCCCGCTCTTTTTTCCAGGGACTCTTTGGAAAAACATTGGCAAAATGATACACAGCCAGGTACATCTCCATGGACGACATCGAACCGCCGGGATGCCCCGAGCTGGCGAGAGTCGTCATCTTCAGCACATCCCCCCTGCATTGAACCGCCATCTGCTTGATCTTGTCAATATCTTTATCCGAAAAATGCTTTTCGATATGACCCATCATCTTCACCTCTTTTTGATTTTTTATACTGATTTACATTATACATCATTATTTTTTATGTATAAAGGAAGGCATTTTTGGAGGTATTCCCGCCTCCTAAATCCCCCCCCTTAGGGCTGGTGTTGGGGAACACACCTTGAAGTTTTTGGGAAGCAAAAACTTCAGGGCCTGTTTCATAAGGCCAGACCACTTGTGGCGGAGGAGGTGCCTTTTTTAGTTTTTGCAGGGGAATCATATAAAGAGAGCAATGGAAATAAATTATAACGAATGGAATAAAAAATGGTATTAGACTGACAAAGGATGTGATAGTCTTGTTACGGAAATTGCTCCGGTAAGATGAAGTGCTTTTTCGATTCGCTGAAAAAGAAATTGATGACTTTCACAACAATGGGCAACATCAACGGTGGAGGGGAAATGTGCTTAAAATCCCTGATCACCCTTGGCCAGCATATGGGGATGCAATTTGTTCCCATCAGTCCGTCTATGACCCAAAAGGGGATTTCTTCATATGGGATCAAACATTTTGTGGGTGAATTGGCAGATAAAAGGCCGATGAAAGAGTTGAAAAATGTCATAAAGGTTTGGATAGAGAGTATTTAAACACAGGCCTTTGTTTCGTTATTTTAAAGGCGTTTTTGTTTGTCTGAACTATCAAATGCACTCTATAGGTGGAGTCCATGGCATTGATCTCAATAATCTTCTATCATAAGTGGAAAGAACCAGTTTTAGGATAACATAAACACCGCTATTGTCCCAGCTGAGAAAAATAAGAATTGCCTGGATGTTTTATTCAATTTATATAGCTAAAAGCTAAAGCCCGGTTCACAGACTTTTTTTAATTTCTTTCTTATAGTTGACAACGGAAACTAAATATGCTAAAATTTTAGTTGACAACGGAAACTAAATCACTCAGGAGGGGAGTAATGGATAAAAACATTCCGGAAATATACGCTTTATTACAGGATTTATCTTGGTACTTTGGAAATCAGGGTTTTAATAGCATATGCTGTGAAGAATTAACTCTAGTAGAGTACATGGCATTAAAGAAGGTGTATGACACACAAAATATAACGATACACGAGTTGGGGGAGTCTCTTAATGTTACAAAAAGCGGAATTAGTAAAATCATAGATCGCCTTGAGAACAAATCCCAAGTATCCAGGGAATACTCTTCAACAGATGGCAGAGTATGCTGTGTAGTGCCAACCGAAAAAGGAAAAGCGGAAATACACAAGATATCCAAACGTTTCAGTGACTATTTGTATGAGATTCTTGGAGATTTGGGAGAAGAGTCGCTACAAAACATCAAGGACTCTTTGGCACTGTTATTTATGGCCATACAAGAGAAAGGATATATAAAACCGGATTAAATAAGGAGGAACTGTATTGAACACGCTAATTGATACAATCAACTATTTTCTTTTAATTACTGTTGAATTAACAGTGCTTTTTATTGGAATAAGCGCAGCTGTTGCACTCGTGCTGATGTATTTGCCGGAGGATAAAATAAAAAAATGGATGTCCGGAAAGGGAGTTCTTGGCAATGTTGTTGGTACGATCTTTGGTGCGTTAACTCCTTTTTGCGCATGTTCTACGATACCAATGACACTTGGGTTCTTAAATATGGGAATTCCTTTTGGTGCGGTGATGTCTTTTGTTATTGCGTCTCCCCTGTTAAACCCCATCATTATTGGAATGATGGCTGCATTGATGGGAACAAAAATAACGGTAGTTTATTTTTTAGTGACATTCATCGGAGCTGTCATATTTGGGATCATTTTAGAAAAAACAGGTTGGTCACATCTTGTCAAAAATGTACGATTAAAATCCGGTGGCTCTGAAAAAAAGGAAAAAATTCCCGATACTTTTACAAAAAAAATCAAGGTATCATTTTTAAAGGCGTGGACTGACTTTAGGGGTGTTTTAATCTATCTTCTAATTGGAGTGGGTGTCGGTGCGGTAATTTATGGGTATATTCCGGAAGATTTTATCTTAAGTATTGCCGGTCCCGGTAACCCGCTTGCCATTCCAATTGCTGCTGTTATTGGTGTCCCATTGTATATTCGGGCTGAGACAGCAATCTCCATCGGGCTCTCTTTGATGGAAAAAGGAATGAGTATCGGGGCTGTTATTGCGCTTATTATAGGGGGAGCAGGAATGGCCATACCTGAAATGAGTATGCTTGCGGGAATATTCAAGAAAAAACTGGTTGGTGCAGTTGTATCCGTTATTTTCTTTACCGCAGTTATCGGTGGTTTTGTTTTCAATTTGATTTAATAGATGCCTTATCAATCAATTAAGAAAGGAGGATGTGATAATGACTAAGAACGATGAAAAAAAGACAGAAGAAAAAAAGAAAGGTCTATTTGGAAAAATCTTCGAAAAAAAACAAGAAGCAGGTTCGAGCTGTTGTAATGTTGAATTGGAAGAGATTCCGGAAGATGAAGAACAGGACCCCAAAGAAAAAGACAACAGGTAAAACAGTAAAAGAAGCAGAGAGGGACGGTTCTGTTTGCCATAAAAGAAGCAGAGAGGGACGGTTCTGTTTGCTAGAAGCAGAGAGGGACGGTTCTGTTTGCCAAAAAACAGAAAAGCTTCACGTTGCTCAAACACCTCCGTCCCCATTACTCTTAATGTTCTCGAATCCATGCGATGGACAAAATTAAACGGGTGTCAAAATATCGTCACAGCGGGTGTGTTTGGTATTCCAACTGGAGGGTTTGGACCGGCAAATGAGAGGAAAAGATACGGGAATTGGCATCAGCCATTCGGCAATCGGAGAAGGCGTCAACGCAGATAACATCAAAGAAATCCTGAGAATACTCTACAAGAACGGCTACGATGGAGTCATCAGCATGGAATGTGAGGGCCAAGGAGGCCCATTAATAGAAAAATCTTTAGAATGGTTAAGAAGCACCCTTTCCGAATTGGGAATACCTGAAGAGAAACATTGAGAATCGTCTCCCATATTGTTTTAATATAGCTAAACCATCAACTTGATATAATTCCCATGAGACCAAATAAGCGGTACTGCGATTTCTCCCCATCTTTTGACCCATTTGTCATAATATTCTTCAAACAGTAAATGTTCTTTGACTTGTTCGGGCAGTTCCTGTTTTTGTGTTGCCTGTCTTTCTATCCAGTCCTTTATCTTAACGTATTTTTCAATTTGCCGGGTTTGTTTATAGTATTCTCCAAGGTTTGCGGATAGAAGGATCCAGCTGCCACCGCCGTAATAGGAGTCTTTCAGGTATCGTTTGACGCCGCCGTTGAAATTGAGGTCACTTTCTATTTGTTGGATGGTTTTTACTGTCAGGGGGTCATGATTTGACCACAGTTTAAAGGGGCAGATAG
This sequence comes from Thermotogaceae bacterium, assembly GCA_030445775.1. Lineage (GTDB taxonomy): Bacteria > Thermotogota > Thermotogae > MWEM01 > MWEM01 > JASUTC01. The sequence continues at coordinate 8,313 of JASUTC010000074.1, forward strand.
CCCATAACAGGCTGGCATCTACCCCGTCATTGAGTGTTGATTTGATTAATCTTCCGTCTTTTGTGTGATTTTTTTCTATGTATTTCACGATAATATTCCAATCCGTTTTTCTTTGCAGAAGTTCTTCTGCGGCCTTTAATCCTGCTGCCACTGAAATCAGCGTGGATGTGTGTATGGCTGTTTTTTCTTCTTCCCATGCATCGTAGCAGGGAAGTTTCCATAATTTTTCCAGGTACTCGCTGATGTATTGAATAGGCTGGATGTTAAATGAAAAATCTTGCCTTTTTGAATATTCGTTTATAGCCCACAGATAGGTTCCATAGCCATCGATTTGGGCATTTTCCCAATTGTCCTTGTTTAGCTTGCCGTCCAGGCGATAGCGTGTGGGCAGGTAATCTTCGGTGCTAATGTCTTCGTTATTTTTGGATAGTGTCTTTGTTATTTTCTCCGAATACCTGTCGATTACCCCTTCTACCCATTCAAAATACCGTTTGGCCGATTCCGTTTCACCCGCATAAAGCATTGCCTCGGCTATAAACGAACTGTCTCTTAACCAACTGAAACCGTATTGAGAGAAGTTGGGACTGGCGATATAAGCCCCACTTTCATGTTGATTTTCCTTTATGATCTTGATAGAAGTCTCGAGTAAATCCATATTCTTCCTTTCCCTGTCTTTAGATTTTTTCCCAATTGATGTCGATGATGTCATCACTGGAAGAATTTGCTATATATCCTATAAGCTTCACCTTTCCATTTCGATAATTTTGGAACTGGCTTTTTCTTTCCTTTGGTGCAAAGAAAATGACACCGTTTTCTTCCAAGCCCCATCTGGGAGAAAACAAATCGGTGCTTTCATCCACACTGACTTCAACAGCTGCATTTTCCCTAACAAAGACCTGGGGCAATTTATCCATTGTATAGGTCAATTTTTCTTTGCCTTCCACCTTTTTGCCCGTCCAGAGGTTGATCCAACCGCCTTCAGGAAGCTCTATGTTAATATCTGTTTTTTCTTCCGAAAGGTTTGGGAAAACGATCATATCCCTTCCGAAATAGTAACACAGTTGAGAAGAGTTGTCCATTCCAAAAATGGGTGTGGTTAAAGGGACGCCGTTTTGAGCCGAGTATGAAGCTTCTTTATATATATACGGCAACAGTGACATTCTGAGTGAAACAACACGCCTGTATATGTTGATGATCCCTGGATCATCATAAACTTCTGCCATATTCCAGGGTGTCCTTTCAGCGGAAGGGACAGGATCTTGAGGGTCCTCTGAATGCAATTGAAAGATGGGTACAAAGATGGAGTTCCAGAGAGCTGTCAAATATAGCTCCTTCGAAGGGAGTTCTCCGCTGAATCCGGCAATGTCCCATCCCCAGAAGGGATTCCCTGAAATGGATACGTTCAAACCGGCTATGAAATTGTCATGCATGGCTTCAAAATTGGAATCCTCATCGCCCACCCAGAATATGGTTGACTTTGGAGACCTGCTGTAGCCTGCGCGACTGAAAAGCAAGCCGTCATCGCCCACAAGCTCTTTTGCTGCCTGGAAATAAACTTCAGGATAAAGGTTTCTCGTTTTTGCCGCTGATTCGTTATCATTGACAAGTGTGTCTCGTCCCCAAAGGTGTTCTCCGCCATCCGTCTTTAAACCGGCAATGCCAATTTCATCGAACAGATATTTTCTCTTTGATTGCCACCAACGCTTTGACTCATCCTTAAAGAAATCAACTACGTTGCTGTGCTCAAACCATTTGCCTTTTGGGATTTGATAAGGACTGCCATCTTTATTAAAGGCAATCAACTTTTCGTCTTTCACGTACTTTTTATCATTCTCATGCTGCTTGGATATATTTTCGGGAGAATTCAAGACAGGAATCTGCCACAAGACCATCTTGATACCTCTTTTTTCATAGTCATCCACCATTTTTTTGGGATCGGGCCAAGGATCGTTGAAGATGAAATCCTTCAGCGATAAGGCTTCATCTCCATCAACGGGTTCGTATTGTGCCCCGTTGAAGATGTAAAAACTCTGTTCATCCGACCATGCCTCGATAACGGCAACGGTTGAAGGAAGATTTAAATCCGTGACTTTTTGAAGGACTTCTTCCATCTTTTTTTGGGAATTCCATTGATTAGCAGATAGCCAAGGGCCAAAGGCCCATTTGGGTGGTAATGTGGGTTGTGAAACCTTGTACATTTCTTTGATCAATTCTATAGGGTTGTCTTTTTCCCAATAATGAAGGTCTAAATGCTGAATGGGCAAATCACCTGAAAATACGCTTACTATCAGTTTATCTTCGGATAAGGTGTATTTTGTCACATAACCGGTATCAAAAAAGAGGCCAAATCCTTTATCTGAGAAAATAAACGGTACAGGCGCATAGCCCTTTTTCTTTTGGACTTTCCATTGATCGTAAACGAATGCAAAATAATCTTCGTTTTGGAGTACCAAAGAATCATAGTGTTCTCCCAACCCATAGAAGTTTTCTCCTGGTTTTCTTTGAATGATAAATGTCATATCAAAATAGTTTTTTCCGTCAGTTAAGGCTTTGATCGCTTTTATTCTTTCCTTTTTAGTTTTCGTTGAGTGTTCAGCTTTGAATGATAAAATCTCGTTGGTGACTTTAAATTTGTCTTCAATACTTGTCCATTCTTTGGCGGTAAATTCATACCAGTCCGAATACTCGGCCGTCTTAAATCCTCTGCCAAAACCGAATCTGTATGTTACTTTTGTGCCCGCCTTGGGAGCTTGAAATTTCGCATACCAAAGGGGGCCTTCTGGAACATTTCTTCTGCACTCTGAGCGGATAATACGTGTTTTTTCATCGCCTATTCTCAGTTCAACCCAACTTCTCTGTCCCAGAATACCACGGTCTGTCGCGTAATTGAGGATCACTTTTTCTCCTGCTATGGGTATATATGGATCTCGTTCGTATTTATATTCACCATCGTATGGATTTTGTGTGCCATATGGTAAATGGATAAAGTTTGTCATAGCCTCACTCCTCTATTTTAATCATTGATTATATTCGAATTAAACATATCTCTGTCAATCACTTTGTAAATACAGCCCAATGTCCAGGCATTCTCTCCAATATGGTCTTTGTCAAACAGCAGATTGTCCGATAAGCCCTTGAAACAGTTTCTTTTTGCAAATTCTACAATATCATTGTAAAAGTAATCGGAAAACGCCATGGCCTCTCCTCCGATTAGAAAATAATCAGGTCTAAAGATGTTAATGATGTCCTTTAAAACAATTCCGACTAAACGCGAATATTCTCTGAATATTTCAAGAACGGTCTCTTTGTCTTCTGTCAATGCACGTTTGATGAAATCTATTTCAGAGCTTTCAGCATCGTTCATTGTTTGAAACGCCGTTTTGAGTTTCGTGGAGGTTGTGGCCAGGTTTATCTTTTCTGAAAGGGCTTTAAATGAAGCCTCCGCTTCAAGACACCCCCTACTACCGCAATTACATTTGATGCCATCCTCTCTTACAGTAATATGACCAAATTCCGTGACCGTTCCGTAAGTGGATAAAAGAGTTCCATTCAGGATGATAGAGCCTCCAATTCCCACTCCAAGGGTTAAAAAAGCGGCGTTTTTGTATTGATACGCTTTGCCTTTCCACATTTGCGCCAAAGCAAACGAGTCCACGTCGTTTAATATCTGCACATCTACTGAAAATTCCATTTTAAGCGATTCTGCAAGTTTCACGTTCTTCCATTTCAACAGATAAGAATTGATAACCGTTCCATTTATTGAATCAACAACTCCAGATACGGCCACACCGATACCAAGAAATTCTATACCATATTCTTCTTTCCATAACTGCCATTGCAGTTTCAGTTCGTCTATAATCAGACTTATTGTAATCTGATCATATGCCTTCTGTTCAACCGATTTTACCGTTCCGTTTAAATCTGAAAGCATGAAGTTGATATAACTGTAGCCTATCTTAATGCCGATGACGTATCTGTAATCGGGATTTATCGCCAGGATGATTGGCTTTCTTCCCCCGGTTGAAACGGCATTACCGACTTCTTTAATCTTTCCTTGCTCCTTCAGTTCAGCAACCAGATTTGTCACCGTTGCAGGACTCAACTTCGTCTTTTTTGATAGAGAAGCCCTGTCTATGCCTTTAGAATAATATATTTCTTTCAATAAAAGTTTTAAGTTAAAGTCTTTCATTACTTCTTTGGTTGCCTTTTTAGCCACGTCTTCCTCCTAAAGTGTAAAGAGAATGAATAGCCGGCACTCAAAAAGAGTACCGGCTATTGTTTATTATTTCAAATTGATTTTTTCCTCCAATTCTTTTTGCGCTGCATTTAAAGCTTCTTCAGGTGTTTTTTCTCCGTATCTTGCTTCATCCAGATGTCTGTTGATGATATCCGTCATCTCGGCAATTTCCTCTATAACCGGAGGTGTTACGAGATAGTTCAGTGATTCAAAGACTGCTTCTCTGTTTTCGGGAGGTGTCTGTGAGATATAATCATCCAAAATGTCCTGGTAGGTCACTGCAGGTAATTCCCAACCGGCATCGATTCTAATCTTAGCTGCTTCTCTACTTGATGACAAGAAGTTTATCCATTTGAACGCAGCTTCCTTGTTTTTGGCATCTTTGCTGACGACTACGCCATTTGAGAAGAAATGTGTGGCTTTTGCAAGGTTACCAGGTTCCACTTGAATATCCCAATCAAAATCACAATCTTTAATAAATGTTGGCAGAGCCCAGATTCCAGTCACAATCATACCCAATCTTCCGGCTATGAAAAGGTCCCAGTCTCCCATACCTGCCAGTTGGGCATCGTTAGGCATAACGTTATACTTTTGAACTCTGTCAACCATGAACTGAAGGGTGTCGATATTTTCCTTTCTGTTCAATGTAAATTCTGTTCTGTCGTCATTTAAAAGGCTTCCCCCGTTTTGTCTGACAACTTTGTAGAATTCCCAGAACTGAATAGGCTGATTGATCCCAAATGTCATTGGATGAAGGGCACGAATCTTCTTAGCTGCTTCCAATTCATCTTCCCAGGTCCAGTCGAGAGTGGGATATTCGGCTCCGGCTTTGTCAAATAGATCCTTGTTATAAATCAAGATAACATTGGAAAAACTAAAAGGAAGACCGTATTGTTTCCCATCCGCCTGAAATGCCTTTAAGGCCATCTCGTTAATATTACTCTCATCAAAATTAACCTTTTCCATAGGACCAGCCAAATCCAATAATACGCCTTTTTTTGCATACGTGTAGAAATTCTCATAATTAAGTTCGAATGCATCAGGTGGGTTGTTTCCGGCAATGAGTGTCATGAGTTTGGTGAAATAATCACCAAAACCGACTGTCTCTATAACCACCTTAATATCAGGGTTTTGTTCTTCAAAAACGTTCTTCATCTCTTCCAGGTACTTGGTGTTGTCTCCCGATGATGAAAAATTCATAAACTTTACCGTTGTTACGGCAAAAGCCATACTTGTAACGACACTAACAATCAACACGAACAATAACAACTTCTTAAACATAAAATCCTCTCCCTTTAAAATTAGATGTTTTATTCTTATTTCAAACCACCGACGTTAAAACCAACTTCGATGTATTTTTGTGAAAAAGCATAGACAATGATCATGGGTATGATTGAAATGATTGCCCCGGCCATTAGCATGTTATAGTCCGACATATGTTGTCCGTTTAAAAGGCTCAAACCCACAGTCAGTGTCATTTTCTCCTTCGACGTCAGTACGATCAAAGGCCAAAGATAGGAATTCCAATTCCCCATAAATGTCAAGACAGTTACCGTCGTCAGAGCAGGCTTGATGAGCGGCAAGATAATTTTGAAAAACACTTTAATCCTTGACGCACCATCCATAAAAGCGGCTTCCAGATAACTATCAGGCAGCGATTTGATATTCTGTCGTAGTAGAAAAGTGCCAAAGGCGTTAAAAAAACTGGGTAAAAGCACACCAGTATAAGAATCCAAAAGGTTCAGCGACCTCAGGATTAAATAATTGGGTATCATCAGCAAATTTCCTGGAATCATCATGGTTGCCAGAAAAAAGCCAAACAAAACTTCTCGGCCTCTAAATTCTATTTTCCCGAAAACAAATGCAGCCATTGAGGCGGATAAAACACTGATAAATGTTCCAATAATTGAAATAAAAAGACTGTTAAAAATCGCCCTGCCGAAGGGAAAAACCTCAAATAACTTCAAATAGGGGTCAAAACTTGGTTTTTCCGGCAGCCACTGGATGGGGATGGTAGTGAGTGCCTTCGTCTCTTTTAGAGATGTGGAAAGCATCCAGAAAAAAGGTAATAGAGCGAATATTGCTAATAAAATGACAACGATATAAAAAATGACCCTTCTGTAAATAAATTTTCTACCCCTCATAATGCACCCACTTATTCTGTAGTTTTAATTGAATGATGGTGGCGACAAAGATGAAAACAAACAAAATCCAGGAGAAAGCCGTTGCATATCCCATCTTGTAATAGTCAAAGGCGTAGGTATAAATCCGCTCAACCATCACCTGTGTAGATCCATAAGGGCCACCTTGAGTCATAATCATGACTTGCGGGAAAAGTTGAAAGGAATTGATGATTGAGATGATGATAACAAAAAACATGGTTGGGGAAATCAAAGGCAACGTGATTTTAAAGAAGTTCTGGAAAGCAGAAGCGCCATCAATCTTTGCAGCTTCATAATAGGTCTTGTCGATTGACTGAAGGGCAGACAGAAAAATAAGTCCGAAATATCCCATGTCTTTCCAAATACTGGCAAAAACGATACCCGGCATTGCCCAATGCTTGTCGTATAACCAACTTGGTCCGTTGAGACCGAAAAATTGCAAAATTTCATTTATGGGACCATAATAAGGACTTAAAAGCCATCTCCACAAAAGAGCCGCAGCTACCCAAGAGGTCAAAACGGGGATGTAAAAAATGACTCTGAAAACCTTCCTGCCCGGAACTTTGAAATTTAGAAGGGATGCAAGTCCAAGAGAAACGATTAAGATCAAAGGTATATATAATACCATGTAATATAATGTGTTTCCCAAAACCTTCCAAAATTCTGAACTTTTCAGGATATTGATGTAATTATCCAAACCCAAGAAATTTATCTTACTCAGAACATCCCAATCTGTAAGGCTTAGAAAAAAAGAATATCCAAATGGAAGCATCTGAAAAACTATTAAACCAAATAAACTGGGTAAAAGAAAGAACAGAACATCGAGAGATTTTCTTCTTTTATTCAAAGTGACCAAAAAACCCACCGCCTACAAAAGATACTTTCTTCACTGAATAAAGTAAGTATATTCTACAATAAAAATTATCCTTTGTCAAGCAAATGAAAAAAGGAGAAGTAAGAGGAAGGTATGAAACTTGTTTTTGAATCGAATAGGCATTGAATGCTATGGGAGCCTCTGAAAGGAAGCTCCCATAATAAAAGTGAAATTATAGATGATTACACTGTAATAGGGTCGATGTCGTAAACAAAATTAAAGAACCAACCGTTGCAAGGCTCTTTTTTTGTTTTAAGGAAAAGGAAGAGTGGAATTCTTTATTTTAAAAACTCTGCCGCTTGCTTCTGACTCAAAACTTTCCCCGTTGAAACAACCTTCCCGTCAATTTCCACTGCCGGTGTTGCTGCAAATCCCTTGTTGATGATTTCGCTCATATCCTGAACCTTCACAACGGTAGCATCTGCACCTGTTTCTTTGATGGCCTCTTCAAAAGCGGCGTAAACCTTCTTACACTTTGGACATCCCGATCCGTAAACTTTAATTTCCATGTTGTTCCTCCTTTTTTAATTTAAATTTTCATCAATTCTTACA
>JASUTC010000075.1 GCA_030445775.1 Thermotogaceae bacterium
ATCCGTTTCATAGAGACAGCCTACAACACACTTTTTCTTTTTATGAACTAATAACTTCATCTAAAACACCCCGGGTTTGTAAAACCCCAAATGCTTCCCAACTGATTATACAACATTCGTATCAATCCAAAGATTGAATTTGTGTTTTGCTTAATCTTGTTGCACTTTTTTTATAGATAGGATATGCTAAAAAGATTACAGAAAAAGGGAGAGAAAAATGCTAACTGTTGATTTTTATGATTTGGTAAAAACATCTTGATTGTCATGCCGTGTGATTTGAGTAAAACCTGATGAATAATTGTTTGTTGCTAAAGCTTAAAAATTAAAATTGTATTATTTTTAAGGGTTTTTATTATAACTTTTTTGTTTTGGATTTGTTAAAATTCTTTATATAGTGTATAATTGTGTAAAGTGAAACGAATTTAATTTACTTCTCTATGGGGATTTTAGAATTATTTTAGAATAAAAGACCTAAAGGTTGTGGCGATTATGAAATCATACGCATGGCTAAAAGCGATATTTGAATGTTCGGATACGGCGATTGCAAGACATCAGATCATTTTGGATGAGAATGGTAACCCGATTGATTATCTTTTTTTGGAAGTCAATCCCGCCTTTGAAAGGATGACGGGTCTTAAGCGTGACAACATTCTAAATAAAAGTGCTTTGACAGTAGTGCCAGTCCTTAGGAATGAAGATTTTAACTGGGTTTCCTTTTTTGGTCAAGTCGCTTTGGAAGGAAATACAAGACGCAGTTTCGAAAGGTATTCTCTCCTTTTCAAAAAGTGGTACAGAATAGAGGTTATTTCCGATGAAAAATTTTACTTTACAACAATCTTTTACGATATCGGAAATGAAAAAAAACTTGTTGAATTAAAACAAAAAACTCAAAATAAATATCAAAAAATATTTGAAATGTCTAATGATGGTCTCTTTATACACAACGAGAAAGGTCAAATATTTGATGTTAACCCAAAGGCGACAAAATTAACAGGCTACTCAAAAAAACAGTTGTTAAAAATGAACATCAAAGAACTCTCCCTTGAAAAAGGAAAGTCCCTAACGAAAAATACGATAGAAAAAATAGAAGAAATTGGGCAAGCTGTCATAGAAAGTCAGATTATTGACAAAACCGGCAAGTTAATTCAAGTTTCGATTAATGCCTCTTATTTGGATAAAGAGAATGAAATCATCATGGGGTTTGTTCGAGACATTAGTGAGATAAAGAAAAAAGAACTGGATTTGAAAAATATCATCGAAGGGACTCATGCTGGGACCTGGCAATGGAATATTCAGGAAAATCTTCAGATCGTTAACGATCATTGGGCTCAAATGTTGGGTTATACGGTTGAAGAATTGTCCCCTTTAACAACAGAAAAATGGCAAAGCCTGATGCATCCGGAAGACTTAAAAAAACTGGAAGGCTATTTGGATCAGCATTTCGAAGGGAAAATTGAACAATTCGAATGTGAATGCCGCTTTAAACATAAAAACAACAATTGGGTATGGGTCCTCTCAAGGGGGAGAGTTCTGGAATGGAGCCGTACTGGCGAACCGCTTGTAATGTTTGGAACACTGTTGGATATTACCCGATTGAAAAAAACGGAAAATGAACTGATCAAATTAACAGAATTTCAACGCATACTAATGAATATGGCATCAAAATACATTAACTTACCGTATCCTGATGTTGATCAAGCCAAGCAAAATTCACTACAAGAAATTGGTGAATTTGTTAAAGCTGACCGAGCCTATATTTTTAAATATGACTGGCATAATAGAGTTGCCCAAAATACTTATGAATGGTGTATGGATGGTATAGAACCACAGAAAGAAAACCTGCAAGCGATCCCCTTTGACAAGATGCCAAAGTGTATTAATCCTCATAAAGAAGGCAGAATAGCTTATATTGAAGATGTTTCATTATTGGATATTAACGATCCTGATAGAAAAATACTTGAACCACAAAGTATTAAAAGTGTATTAACAATTCCAATCATGAACGGACCTTACTGTGAAGGATTTGTGGGATTTGATTCGGTTAGAGAAAAAAAGGGATACACAAATCAGGAAAAAACACTATTAAAATTTTTCTCTCAGATTCTGTTGAATATCGATACTCGTGCAAAGCTCGAAAACAATTTAATCAAGGAGAGAGAAAAGGCGTTGGCGGCAAGTCAGGCAAAAAGTGATTTTTTGGCAAATATGAGTCATGAAATCAGAACTCCCTTAAATGGTGTCATTGGATTCTCTTCGGTTTTACTGGATACCGATTTGACGGAGGCTCAAAAAGAATACACGGATATCATTATGAGTTCAGGGAGAACTTTATTGGATATTATCAATGATATTTTGGATTTATCCAAGATAGAAGCCGGGAAAATGGAACTTAATCCTGAAAAAACAGATATCTTTAAATTAATGAAGAACGCTACAACCATCGTTAATTTAAAGGCGGATGAAAGAAATAACAAACTAATATACACCATAGATGATGATGTTCCAAGATTTATTAAAATTGACTCCGTTCGATTAAAGCAAATTCTGGTAAATCTCCTCAGTAATGCCGCGAAATTCACGAAAAACGGTGAAGTCGAGCTGAAGTGCAAAACACTCTCTCGTGATGATCAAAATAAAACGTGTTCTTTGGAGTTTTCCGTTCGGGATACGGGCATCGGGATTAAAGAAATCAATAAAAAGAAAATATTAGAGCCTTTTAGCCAGGAAGACTATACCATCACCAAAAGGTATGGCGGCACTGGTCTTGGACTTGCCATCATAAAAAGTTTGCTGACAAAAATGCAGTCGCACTTAAAAGTGGAAAGTGAGTATGGAAAAGGGAGTACCTTTTCATTTACTTTGGATGTTCACTATTGGGATGAACAGCCAAAGGAATTAAAAATTTTAAATGAGATTCCAAAAAGAAAAACAAAACAGAAAAATAGACTCAAAAAGATTCTTATTGTAGAAGATAATGATATTAATATGAAAGTCACCGAACAACTTGTGACAATGATTACTGATAAAGCAAAAATTCTAAAGGCAGAGGACGGGAAACAAGCCCTTGAATTGTATAAAAAATGGGCACCTGATATCATATTGTTGGATATTCGATTACCGGATATCAGTGGATATGAAGTAACAAAAAGAATCAGAGAAGATAATCAAGAGGTTCCGATTGTTGCATTAACAGCAATGGTTGTAAAAAACGAAAAGGAAAAATGTCTGTCCATTGGTATGAATCACTATCTCTCAAAACCCTTGGAATTGAAGAAAGTGAGAGAGACACTACAAGCTTATTTGTGATTTTATCTGAAGCAAATTGTCAAACCTATAAATGGAGAAAAATTAAGAAACGTGATTAAGCATGTATTAGGGCCAAACAAGGCGTTTTTATTTCCGATAACGCTTAAAAAATATAATTAAATGCAAGTGAATATTACAAAAGGAGAGATGCCATGAAATCAAGACTTTTGGAACAGTTGTGGAATGAACTCTATCTAGACCTTTATAATAAAGATTCTTTAGATACTTTTGGCCTTCAACAATTTTTAGATTTTTTAAAACAAGCAAAGCAAACATATACGCCTTTTTTTAATGAACCTTCACTAGATTGGTACAAAGATGCTGTCGTTTATTCCCTTTATGTTGACTTGTTTAACAAAAATATTCAAGGCCTGATCGAAAAACTGGATTACCTTGAAACACTTGGAATAACATGTCTTTGGCTCTTACCAATCCTTGAATCCCCAATGAAAGATGCCGGTTTTGATATTTCGGATTATACAAAGATACGTGATTCTTTAACGGGTGGAGATGAAGATGTTTTTGATGATTTTTTGTTGGAAGCCCACAAAAGAGGCATGCGGGTAATCTTTGATATTGCATTGAATCATTGTTCTATCGAACACCCCTGGTTTCAGGAAGCGATTTCAGATAAAAACAGTTCAAAGCGAGATTATTTCATCTGGAGTGATTCTCAGGACAAGTACAAAGAAGCCAGAATAATCTTCAAAGGATTATGTACGAGTAATTGGGAATGGGAAAGTAACACAGAGCAATATTATTTCCATCGTTTTTTTGCCATTCAACCGGATTTGAATTATCGCAATCCTCGTGTCCTGCTTGAAATGACGAAGGTGCTTGTGAATTGGAAACTCAGAGGGTTGGACGGTTTCAGGGCTGATGCTATCCCTTACATTTGGAAAGAAGAGGGAACCAATTGCGAAAATCTTCCAAAAACACATACAGTAGTGAAATTCTTCCGGGCAGCTCTTGATTTTATAGAAGAGGATACATTACTGCTTGCCGAGGCCTGTCAACCTCCCAAAAAAGTAGTTGAATATTTTGGCGATGGGGATGAATGCAATGCAGCCTATCATTTTCCCGTAATGCCGCGTATTTACAGAAGTTTGGCCGAGCAATCCAATGAAGCCGTACAAATGGCGCTTTCACCTGATTTCACGCCTCAGGATATACCGGATAACTGTCAGTGGATGATGTTTTTACGCTGCCACGATGAATTGACACTGGAAATGGTTACACCGGAAGAAAGAAAAACGGTGTTTGATTTTTATGTGAAGGATCCGTTGTGGAATTTCCGAGAAGGAGAAGGGATTTCCGCAAGATTGGCAACACTTTTTGAAGAGAACCCAAAAAGAATCAAGCTTGCCTATTCCATCATGTTTTCACTGTTAGGTACTCCCATTGTCTTTTACGGAGATGAATTTGCAAAGACCAATGATATGAATTTTTATACTGAACAAGTTGAGTTAACCAAAATTAAGGATTCAAGATACCTGGTTCGGGGACGAATCAATTGGGATGAGGTTGAAGACAAGCTGAAGGGGGACAATCTCGCATCGGATATCTACACCTTCATGCGTATGATTATAGCTGCCAGAAAGGCTCATCCCGTTTTGGGAAGAGGTTCTTTAGAGTTTTTATCTGTCAAAGATTCGGAGGGAAAAGCGAGAACACAAGTGCTTGCCTATAACAGATCCATGGAAGATGATCGGGAAAAAAACGTGACGATTATTCAGAATCTTTCTGATCAACAAATCCGGACCATTCCTCCGGTTACTATTTCCAAGAATATGGATCTTTTGGGAACGACGATAAAAATAAATGAAGAAACATTAACGTTAGCTCCATACGAATTTCTTTGGATTTAAAAGGAATTGGAAAACGATAAAAAAAAGACAATTGCTGTTCATATGCCCCGATATCAGTTTTTGATCCTTTCAAGTGGAAATGAGTGTGAATACAGAATTTGAATAAAGGATGATTTAAAAATGAAGAAAGAAAAAGTGTTTATCACCCGTAGAATTCCTGAAAAAGGCATCGAATTATTGCAAAAACAATATGAAGTTGAAGTTTGGTCGGATGAGGAGCCGATTCCTCGGGACATTTTATTGTCAAAGATTCAGAATTTTGGTGGTTTGGTCTGTATGCTTTCTGATAAAATAGACAAAGAATTAATGGACCAAGCACCTAAACTGAAAGTGATTGCCAATTATGCCGTTGGATTTGATAATATCGATGTAAAATACGCTTCAAAAAAAGGCATAAAAGTGGGAAATACACCGGGTGTTTTAACAGAAACAACAGCTGATCTGGCATTTTCCCTATTGATGGCTGCATCCAGGCGAATTACAGAAGCAGTAGAATATGTGAAAGCAGGAAAATGGCATACCTGGGGACCCCGACTGTTGTTGGGTTATGATGTATGGGGAAGTACCCTTGGTGTGATTGGGTTTGGCAGAATTGGTCAGGCCATGGCCAGAAGAGGACTGGGATTTGGCATGAAGGTGTTGTATCATTCCAGAACACCTAAACCCGAGGCTGAAGAGGCAATGGATGTTGAATACGCTTCTTTAGATGAAATCTACAGCCAATCTGATTATATTAGCCTGCACATCAATTTAAACGAATCCAGCAAAGGGTTAATTGATAAAAAGGCTTTGAATCAAATGAAATCCAACTGCATTCTTATTAACACTGCAAGGGGGGCTGTAATCAATACTGAGGATTTAATCGATGCTTTGGAAACCAGCAAGATTGCAGGGGCCGGATTGGATGTAACCGATCCCGAGCCGATTCCTTCAGATTCAAAGTTGTTAAAACTGAACAACTGTATAGTTGTACCCCATATTGGTTCAGCCAGTTATGCAACAAGAAGCAAGATGTCTGTGATGGCGGCTGAAAATGTTATTGCTGCATTGTCGGGAGAAACACTGCCTTATGAGGTGAAATGAATCATCGAGTTTAAATTTGAATAAAAAGTTATATGGTTTAGGTTATGAAAGAAAGCAAAGGTTGATAAGTGTGGAGGTGTTTTATGAAAGCACTGACAGTTTTTACGGGTAAATACGGCAGTTCCGGTATGTATGCCAATCGTTTAGCTGAGGAATTTGGAGATGGCAGTCAGGCTGTGGATGTGAAGCAGGCGAAAAAAATGGATTTGGATCAGTGGGATGGCATGATTGTTGGTGGCGGCGTATACATGGGTAAGACGCCAAGGACCTTGAAATCGTTTTTAAAAAAGCATTTGGATGAATTGAAAAACAAGAAGATAGGACTTTTTGTTTGCTGTGCCAGTAAGGCAGAAGATTCACAGATAACGGAGTATTTTGAGAAGAATTTCCCTTCCGAATTGGTTAAAAAGGCGGTTTTTAAACGGGTTTTTCCGGGTGGTCAGGTGATGAATGAAAAGGCCGGCTTTTTCTACAAAAAGATGTTTGATCAGATGGCAAAGTTTTCTAAAGAAGAGATTGATGAATTGATCCGTGATACAGTGAATGATTTCACAAAGTAAAATTAAAGGACGCCCACGAGGGATGCCCTTGTTGAAAGGGGAGGTGCTTATGCCTTAACGATCCAGTGAAAATCTTCTTTTTTTATCAGTTCCGGGGTTTCGTATTCAAGGCAAAATGCCTGATAGGCGTGATATAAGCAGATTCCCGTATCCAAATAGTTGTATTTGCTTTTTCCTGTGATACGGATTTCCAATGTTTTTTCGTCCAGGAAGTGGAATGACCAGGGTTGTTTGTTTACGGCCGATGGTGACAGGATACAGCTTTGAATAATTTTCCTTTGAGAGCCTGCCAAGCTATCTGGTTCAACTTGTATAAATGTTGACATATCTTTCCTGTTACCCGCATTGACAAATAATCCCATAACCTTTTCCGTAAAGTTTTTTTGTCCTTTTCCTTTTCCAAATATGAGATATGCCGGAATATCAGATGGAATACCCGCTGCTTTCCATAATGTGTCAAACCCCTGTTCCACTAAAGATAGAATGATCTGTTCGCCTTGAAATCCGTATTCAATCAAATAATCTTCAGGTGGGATATCATGTTTGGCAAAAATCTTTCCCGAAGGTTGGTTTTGGTCTTCCAACTTCCAATTCAAGAGATTATCATGATGAATACTGATTAAATCGTTAAAAACAGCCTTGATTTGTTTTTTTTCTTCTTCTGTCAGTTGATAGCTCTGATAGCTTCTCACGGAGTGCCTTTTTTCAATCGCTTTATAAAAATCCATTTTTTCACCTTCTATGATTTCTTTTTTTGCTATGTACTGATTCTACAATCCATTTCATGTATAATATTAAATATAAACCGTTGTGATATTAGAAGACGTAATCTACAGTTGAGGTGTTTGATGATTCAAACAAACAGACAGATTATTAGAAAATTATGATTAGAAGATGGGGTGCTTGAAATTGCCTAAGAAATATTTAATAATCACTTTACTCCTGTTGTTTCTTTCGCTTCTTTGCCTTTCAAAGCAATTGGTGATTATCTTTAAAGATGGCACAAAGGTTGTTTACAATATTGACCAAATAGAGGAATTTTATGTTGAAAATGGGGACAATGTCTTTTCAACGCTTGAAGGTGAATGGCAAGGAGACAGGGGGATAAAAAGCTGCTATATCAACGAATCAGGTCTTTTCAGCATTCAAATGATGAATGGTTACGCCTGGAGCGGTTACTGTCAATTTGAAAATGGTTATCTTATGCTTGAAACACCTTATCCCATACCTGTGGAGTATATGCTTAACTACAATATACCGGTCAACATTGCAAAAGAAGCCAGAAAAGTTATTGAGAGAGCCGATCGTTGGATTTTCACCATAACCGGTAATGGTATGAAATTGGAAGGACAAAAACGGAATTTCAGATTGCGTTGGAACAATAACCGATTGCTGGATATAGAATATGTGGAAAGAGAAGCTGTTTGGGAAAGAAAGTGATGATGTGGATCCAAAAAAAACTACCTACCAAAGAATCTACGATT
>JASUTC010000076.1 GCA_030445775.1 Thermotogaceae bacterium
CACCCGGCTCCATCCCGAACCCGGCAGTTAAGCTTCCCGCAGCCGATGGTAGTATGGTCATCACGCCATGTGAGAGTAGGTATCGCCTGGCATCGTTATTCTAAAGGACATTTTCGAGCTTTTCGAGAATGTCCTTTTTTATTTTGATGATCAGTTCTTTTCCATAAAAAAAAGAACTCCTCTTTATAGAGAAGCTCTTTTTAAGTGGAAATCTTTTTTTCTTTAAAGTACTTTTTCTTTTAATTGCTTTCCAGCGATGAATTTTGGAACCTTTTTGGCTGGAATATCAATAGGTTTCTTGGTTCTTGGGTCAACCCCTTTTCTGGCAGCTCTTTCTTTTACAACAAAGCTGCCAAACCCTACCAATCTTACATTTCCACCCTCACTTAATTCATCTTCCACGATCTGAATGAATGAATTCAACATCTTTTCAGAGTCTTTCAAGGTCATCTCTGTCTCGGATGCCAGTTTTGATACCAATTCTTTTTTGTTCATTATTTCGCCCCCTGTTATAGATTTCAATCTGACTCTCTTGGCTGATTATAACATATTTTAGCGAATATCAAAAAGGTTAATTCCTTTTTTGTATTATATACTAATTATGATATAAATTACAACCCATAATTTTTTACTTGTTTAAAAATAAACTGACGTTCTAAGTCTCTATAAAGAGCTGAAAAACGGATAAATCGTATAATTTGAACCTGAAGTCACATTAACTCTTTCCGTATAGGCATAGTATCCTGGTTTTAAAAAGACAAACTCATGAGTTCCGGGAGTCAATTCAAAATTATAAATACTTCCATCTGAAAGCTCTTGTACTTTGGTTCCATCAATGTAAAGAACGCAAGATGTATCCGGTTGTACTTTAACGGTTCCTTTAAACGGTATAAGATTGGCAACGATATCCTGATTCTTTCCGTGACTCAAAACAGTTGTTGCTGACCAATCCTGATATCCTGATTTCTTGACTGTAATATTATGAGAACCGGGATAAAGTCTGAAACCCCTACCGGTTGTATATCCTGTATAAGTGCCATCGATATAAACATCAGCAGAACTTGGATTTGAATAAATGTTTACTTCCGCCATGCTTTCTTCAAGCTGAACGGTTAATTGCTTGAAATCACCGGCATTTAATGAAAATTGCATGCTCTGTGTTTGATAACCGGATGCAGATACACTTAGTGAATGAGTTCCGGCGTTAAGCTGTACTTGTACTTGTCCGTTATTATTAGAAAAGTAATTACCATCTATGGTGACATTAGCATTTTTGGGATAAGTATTAATGTTTACAGTTCCCAATGGAATGATTTTAACCAAATTTGCATTCAGAACTTTATGTTCTCCGGAATTAATCTGAATCTGTTGATTAATGGGTTCATAACCAGTTTGCTTTATCTGAATTTGATGCATACCTGGTGTAAGGTTATTTAATGTGATGGGAGTATTTCCTTTTATCTGACCATCATAATACACAGTTGAATTTGGAGGTTGTGAATTGACTGTCAACTTGCCGTATTGAGGAGCTAAAGGTGATAAGTTGGCATTAATCTCTTGATATCCACCGGCATTAAGGTAGAACTGTGTTTCAAATGTCTGATAACCACTCTTGTAAAATCTCACATAATGATAGCCTTCAGGCAATGTAGTCTTTAAAGGGGTATTCCTGTTTACCCATGATCCATCTAACCAAATTGCGGCTCCTGATGGATTGGAATTAAATGACACTGTTCCGGAAGTGGGTCTGTATCCAACATAAAAATAAGTACTTGCTGATGTCCATTCTGGACTGGTGTTATCAGTTGTTATAATCATTTTTTTGATGTAGGATTGCAAGTCGTTTTCAGCGTTTTTCGTGATATTGGGAAACGGACTGGCAGAGAAACTCTGATTCCATGCATTATACTGAGCAAACTGATGAGAACTGGCTACGATTTCTAAATACTCTTTTCCTTGTTTTGCACCAACGTTCATATTATACCCACGTGGAATAGTAACCGTTTGATTAGCCATTACTTTGTTATCAGTCTGATATCTGTTAGGAAATATAATATGTGTATTACCATCTGCTTCAATATCATATATCACAACATAGGCATCTTTATTAACTTCAAACTGGATTGAGATTGATTCACCGGTTTGATAAACAGTACCTTCCCCTTTGTTGACTCTAATAGAAGCTTCCATTGTGGAGGGTTCGTCAGGGGTAATGATAATCTTTCTTGGTTGAATTTGATTAGTAGACGCAAATACTAATCCAAGCGTTAAACATAACAACATGATGGCACTTAGGACTTTTTTCATTTGTATTCCTCCTTATTTACCTTTGATGATGGTTAGATTATAACATATTTTTAAAATAAAAAAATCTCCCCTTATGAAGTTTGGGGAGATTCCTAACGTTTATTGCAAAGGATAAGAAAGCATGAGGGAACCTTCTCCGGGAATATAAACGTATAATGCAACAGACTGGCCTTTTTTTAATTTTGAAACAATTTCTTGAAAATCTGCTGTTGAAGATATATCTTGTCGGTTTATTGACAATAATACTGCACCTCTCCTTAATCCCATTCTGTATGCTAAAGAAGCAGTATCCACATCACTAATAAATACACCTTTTACGTTTGATGCTATTTTGTATTCACGCCTTAACGCTTCAGTTAGTTCTGACACAGAAATTCCCAATAATTCTGATGTTTTTTCATCGGTTATTTCTTTCGGTGCTAATGATTTATCTTCTATCTCATTCTGTTCTTCAGGAGGCAGCAACTCGACTTCCAGTTCGAGTATCTCACCGTTTCTGTCGATTTTTATGGTTGCCGTTTTTCCTATTTCCTGCCTTCTGATCATGCTTGCTAATTGTTCTTTGTTTTTGACCTCTTCACCTAAAAATTCAAGTATGATATCCTGAGGTTTAATACCAGCTTTGTCGGCAGGTGAACCGGGTGTTACTTCAACTACAATCGCCCCTTCTGTACTATCCAGGTTCAAAGCCTCTTTGGTATTTTCATCTATGTTCATAATTTTAACGCCAATCTGAGGCTTTTGTAATTTACCATATTTGATCAAGTCTTCAATAAAAAGATTCACATCGTTAATGGGAATAGCAAATCCCAAATTAGTTCCACTCATTGGATTCACAATGGCTGTGTTTATTCCAATAACTTCACCATGAATATTCAACAAAGGCCCACCACTGTTCCCAGGATTAATAGCTGCGTCTGTTTGTATCAAATTGGTATAATACCCCGAATTATCCGGTTTAGGTATCTCTCTTTCTGTCGCACTTACAACTCCTGTTGTGACCGTATGCTGAAATCCAAGAGGGTTCCCAATGGCTATTGCCACTTGTCCTATTTGTAAATTATCTGAATCTCCAAATTCCAAATATGGGAAATCACTGCCATTCTCATGGTTGATTTTAATGATGGCAATGTCCATTTCAGAATCTCCCCCGATATATTCAGCATCATAAGTTCTTCCGCTAAACATGGTAACTTTTATTGTTTCTGCCCCATGTACAACATGTTCATTGGTTAAGATATGACCTTCACTATCGAACAAAAATCCTGAACCTAAAGACGTTTGCTTTCTTTCCGTACCAAAGGGATTTTGTTGTTCTCCGAAAAATCTCTTGAAAAATTCTTCCATGAAAGGATCAACGGAAGTCGATACCGTTTTTTCAACATCAATCTTTACAACTGCGTCTGCTGTTGCATTAACAACATTGATCACTGGATTTCTATAATCGGGATTAACATATCCGAATAAGGTAAGTCCGACAAAAAATAAAATCATACTAAAAGCTAAAAATTTTCTCATCTTCTGAGCACCTCCGTAAATTTGTTATATACAGAGGATTATGACGCAATTTTTTTTTTTGTTATTCCAACAACAACGACAATATTAAGTTTTCATCTAATAATCTTGACCCTTTTTGAATCTGTTTTGACCTTCTTTTAAAGCATATTGTTGATTATTAAGGATAAGTACTAATGAAGTGTTGTTTACTTGTTCCAAAATGATATCTATATGATCCTCGTAAATTATTATTTTATAAAAAATTCCATTCAATTCAACCTTGTATTCCACTATTTTCCATTCATTAGGAAGTTGAGGATTCAAGTAAACCTTCCCATCGAATACTTCAAACCCGGTAAAACCTTTCACAACCATTTGCCAAGCAGCACCGGCGGCTGCCGTATGGATACCACCAATAAATGTACCACCGCTAATGGGATCATTAGTATTATTCAAATCAATAAATATGGATTTTCGAAATTTTTTTAAAGCTTCTTCAATATACCCGAGTTGTGCGGCTGAAATAGAATAAATGGAAGGACTTAACGAGGAAAAATGAAGTGTTCTTGGTTCATAATATTTGTAATTGGCTCTTTTAATTTTCTCTGTAAAGAGCTCAGGATGCATGGTGATTAATTGTATGACATCTGCCTGTTTGATTACCTGTGTGAAAACAGCTATACCATTTGGCCAACCATAATATTCATCCTTTTTAATGAGTCTATCTTTGATCTTCTCAGCAGGTGTTATACTTTCTAGTTTGAAATAACCGTCAAATTGCTCAATCACACCTTCTTCATTTGGCTTGGGCAAGTAAATCTTTTCAACAATATCTTGAAATAACGCAATTTCTGTATCATTCATGGAGATTTTATCTAATAATGATTGGAATTTACCAGGGTATTTTTCATTTAAAACTTCTACCATCTGTAAAGCTACATCAAGGGCATGTTTTGTTTGATAACTTGTGAAAGCATTATTTTCCACATTTTCATGATATTCATCCGGTCCCTGAATCTTCCACAATTCATAACGCTTTCTTGTTGGAAGATAAACAACTCTGGAAGAAAGAAACCTTGCCGATTCTAAAATAACTTCAGCTCCATAATCAACTAAAAATTGTTCATCTTTGGTAATCTGGTAATATTTCCAAATTGAAAAAACAATATCCGGTGTGATGTGAATTTGCCAATCATTAAAATGATTTCTGATTGGTCTTCCAGTTAGAACATCTTTAAAGAAAAAATCCGGACACAGTTCATCACCGGTTTTACCACTAATCCAAGCATAATATGCCCCATTAAAACCTAAAGATTTTGCCTTTCTCCTTGCGCCATCCAGAGTATCATATCGATATTTTAATATGTTTTTTGCCGTTTTAGCATCGGTGTATAAATACATGGGGAGATTAAATATTTCCTGATCCCAAAAAGCAGCCCCTTGATATGCTTGACAGGAGAGTCCCCTGGCGCCTATGGGAAGACTGGCATGGGTAGGAGTGCCAATGACACTGTGGTAGGTATTAAATCTCACAGCCGTTTCATCCAGCAAATTTCCCTTGATTTTGATATCATATCTCTGCCATTTATCTTCCCATAGCTTTTCGTGGGCAAGCTTCATTTCTTCATAATTAATATCAGAAATATCACTTAAAGCTTTGCTTAACGGATCATCACAGTCATTGGAATGATAAACGCTCATGTATTTAAATATAACGGCTTTTTGTCCTTTTTTCAGCTTACATTTTATCTCTCTATATATTCCGGAATCTTTTTTGATTAAATTTATGTTCTGTATATCCAAACCAATTAAATCAACATTACTAGCGACTGTAATAACTTGCTTTTTTTCAGAAGTTTCAGTCGTTACAAACAAACTATCTTTATATTGACCTGACTGATAATTCTTTAGATGATCCCCGTTTAGATTCCAAACATCCCCATCAATTCCTTCTAAAATGACGATTGTTGAATCTTGATCCAAAGTCAGTTCCATTTTTAATGGGATGATATGAAAATCCTTCAAGCTTGCGAATTTCTCCTCATGATAGGATACATTGATGCCTATTTCTTTAATATTTTTTGTGTAATCAACAGAAGTTACACCACTTTTTAGATTCAAATTTCTTTTAAAGCCTTCAAGTTTATTTCCTTTTACGGTTAGAGGAATATCTTCTATAAAAATTTGAGTATAAAGCCCGTTGGGTACATTGCATAATTCTTCCCACTTACCATCGGCATTATCCCATGTATCTGTAACGAAACAACCGACATAGTCTTCTTTTTTATCCTCAGCCAATGTTCCCCTGTAACCCAAATAACCATTTCCAGTCATAAAGTTACTACCCGAATTGATTACTTGGGATTTATCATATTCAGTTTCAATCAATTCCCAACCTGTTTCTGTTATTAAATGATTTTTGAACTTTTCCATAACATTTCTCCTAACGGTTTAATGCAAGGACATCCTCTAATTGAATATCTTCTGTCCTGTCGTATCTTAAATGGGCTTGACCAACTCTTTCATCAGGACCGATGCCAACGCTGAAAAAGCCACCGTTTAATGCGGCTTCTATTCCTACTTGAGCATCTTCAAAAACCACTGATTCAGAGGGGTTCACGTTTAATCTTTCTGCTGCAAAAAGAAACAAATCCGGTGCAGGCTTTGTCTTCTTTACACTGTAACCATCTGCAATAACATCAAATAACTCTTTGGCATTAAGATTCTGAATAACTTTTTCCGCATTTTTGCTTGCAGAGGCGATTGCTGTTTTGATGCCTTTTTTCCTAATATTTAGAATGAACGCTTTTATCCCGGGTAAATAATCTTTTTCAGTAATGGATTCCAACGACTGTTTGTAATAATCATTCTTTTTCTTCATTAATTCTTCAATCTTTTTTTCTGCCAATTCTCTTTTATTGTACTGAAGGATAATATTCAACGATTGTCTTCTGGAAACGCCTCTGAGTTGCTCGTTGATTTCCCGATTGAATTTTAAACCAGCTTCATCCGCCATTCTTTTCCATCCCTGATAATGGTACTCGGCAGTATCTGTAATAACCCCATCTAAATCAAAAATGCAGGCTTCAATCAATTTTAACACCCCTCACCTTTTGAAATGTTGTTATTTAAGAATTCGCACTTCATTTGGCTTGATCACCGAATCAACAGTTTGAATCTCTATGTTGGTTAGTAGAATTTTCTTGAATTCATTTACTAAAGAACCACTTAACTTGATGTTTTTTTCGGAAAAATTCAAAATGACAAAAATCCTTTCATTCTGAAAGGATCTTGTGTATGCCAAAACATTCGGGTCTATATCCACGAACTGAATCGTACCGTATTTGATAGCATCAGATGTTTTTCTTAAGGTGATCAATCTTTTGTAGAAATGAAGGAGTGAATCTTGATCTGACATCTGTGCTTTCACATTTAATACCTTATAATCATCAGTTACCGGCAACCAGGGTTCAACCTTACTGAAAGTAGAAAAAACACCATCATCCCACTGCATGGGGGTTCTTGCGGAATCTCTTCCCTTATAGTCAGGCCACAGATTTCTCCCGGCAGGATCGACAATTTTCTCAAAAGGTATTTCCGCATCCTCCATCCCAATCTCCTCACCGTAATAAATGAATGCGGTTCCTTTCATGGTTAACAACATGGATGCTAAGACCTGTATTTTTTCCTTTTTATCTTGTAAATCCTTAAATCGTTCAGTAAAACGTTTTGAATCATGATTTCCCAATACATAGCTGGGCCATGCAATGGATTGGTAAAGCTTTTCGGTATCCAGAATGAGTTTTTTGTATTTTATGGGGGAATAAGAGTTGATTTCTTTAAATTCAAAGTTAAAGGCCAGGTCCAATCTTCCAGGCATGGTGTAAAGAAAATATGCCGGTAATCCCATAGGAGAACCAACTTCACCAATCGTGACTCTATCCTGGTACTGATTCACAAGATCGTTGATTTTTTCAACAGCCAATAAAGTTTCCGGTCTGTCATTTTCAAAAACTCTGTAATAATTTTCATAATCAACCTTTGAAAGTCTTCCTTCAACTTTCGGATCGTCTCTCAGCCTGTCATCTTTGTAGAACATGTTTACCACGTCAAAACGGAATCCATCCACGCCCATATCCAGCCAATATTTTATTGAATCCATAACGGCATCCACAACGTGAGGATTTCTCCAATTCAAATCAGGTTGTTCTTTAACAAACAAATGAAGATAATATTGTTTTCTAACTTCACTCCATTCCCATGCAGAACCACCAAAATAAGACAACCAATTATTTGGCGGCTTCCCTTTTTCACCATCCACCCATATGTACCAGTCTGATTTTGGATTATCCTTCGAAGACATTGATTCAATGAACCAGGGATGTTTATCTGATGTATGATTATAGACCTGATCGATGATAACTTTTATATTTCTCTTATGAGATTCTCGAAGTAAGTCTTTAAAATCGGCCAAGGTGCCAAACAT
>JASUTC010000077.1 GCA_030445775.1 Thermotogaceae bacterium
TCTTTTGTGATGATTTCCAAGTGCTCCGGGGCAATTTGATTGGCCCTTTCAACACACGCGTCAAGGTTATCAAAGAGCAGGGTGTTAATCGTGGGATCAGTGCAATAATCGGATAATTCCTTTGAAGTGGTCAACAGCCACGCCTTTGAATCCGAGCCGTGTTCGCGTTGAGAGAGCAAGTCTTCTTTCACGTATTCTCCAACAGCCGTATCATCGGCAATCACACAAATCTCGGAAGGACCTGCCAAACTGTCGATACCCACTTCCCCGTAAACCTGTCGCTTGGCCTCATTGACAAAGGCATTCCCCGGCCCGAAGATTTTGTCAACAGCCTCCATCCCGGCACCGTAAGTCATGGCTCCAATCGCTTGAACGCCGCCTATTTTGTATAATTCCGTTATGCCGAATTTTTTGGCAATATGGATTATGAGAGGATGAACCGTTCCGTCATTGGGAGGGGTACAGACAACAATCTCCTTAACCCCGGCCAGTTTTGCGGGAATCACCGTCATTAGCAGTGTTGATGGAAGAGGTTTGCCACCTGGCACGTAAATCCCCACCCGGTTGATTGGCCTTGTCACCAGCCCGAAAAGGGAATCACCATTCTTATAAACGTCATCGGTTCCCTTCTGTCTTTCATGGTATTCGGTGAGCCTTTTGGCAATGCGATCCACGACTTGCCTGTCAAAATCGGATACGGAGTAGGCCGTTTGCCATTGGGCATCACTCAGGGATAGTTCTCCATCGTAATTGTCAAATCTCCCCGAGTACTTTTTAACGGCGGAAAGCCCATTGGTTTCAATATCTTCCAGAATTTCTCTTACGGTTTTTTTAAGATCCATGGTTTCACCTACTTTTTATTGTTTTGATTCCTTTTTTGTGCGGGCGATTCGTGAATCGCCCCTACAATTATGATTAAATAACCCCCGCCAACCTCTCCACCAAATCATTTATCTCCTGAAACTTCGTCTTCTGGGACACCCGATTCACGATGAGACGTGCACCCACATCCCTGATTTTGTAAATCTCCTTCAATCCGTTGGCGCGGATGGTGTTTCCCGAATCCACAATGTCAACGATGGCATCTGCGATGCCGATCTTTGGGGCCAGTTCCATGGAGCCGTGGAGTTTAATCACATTCACTTCTATGCCGGCATCGGAAAAGAAGGCTTTGGTCATGTTGGGAAACTTGGTGGCAATCCGGTAATTGGTCATCTGTTCGATTTTAAGGTCTTTTTGGGCGGACGTAATCACACTTAACCGACATTGTCCGAAGGGTAATTCTAAAGGGACAAATACATCGGCTCCCAATTCATCAATAACATCGCTACCCGAGATTCCCACATCAATGCCATTTTCCACAAAGACCGGCACATCAAAGACTCTTGAAAAAATCCAATTGAACCCGTCGTCTTTGACAATCAATTCCCTATCTTCAGGTTCTTTGACACTGACACCTATTTTTTCCAATACGGTTGCCGCTTTTTTCATCAGTCGGCCTTTGGGAAGGACAAAATTAATCATTGGAATCACCTTCCTGGCTATTGCCCAACGTTTCAGAAGCAAGCTGGGACAAAACACCCAAATCAAGGGCAAAGCCAAAACAATCCTGCCCCCGATTCACATATTGGCCACCGCCACCCAGCATTTTTCCGTGATTGCGGGTATAAATCTCGATGACAATATCATCGTAATAATCAAAATGCCTGAGCGTGCCAAAATCCACCATCATGCAATCGTCGTTGACCGCTCCGATGATGCCGTCTATGAACGGATCATCACATGTCTTGCCTCGCTTTTGCAACAGCCCCATTAACGCCCCGCGTGCTTTCCCGGGAATATTCATACTGCCCATGGCGCTGATACTTCGTTTTTCAATGGCCTCGTAAACAGTTTTTTTGTCCAAATGGTATTGCTCAATTATCTCCCGCCATTTTCTCAGTGAGCCGATATCGATCATGAAATCGGCGATCCCCAATGCTTTCAAGATGGCCTTAACCGTTAATATCTGTTCAATGATCTTATCTTTCAACACCACCTTGCCACCGATCCATTCGGTCCCAATCTGCCATTTTCCTTTGGGCGTACCATCAAGCACTTCCGACACGTAAAACACCTTCAATTCCTCCTCCTTAATGATGGAAGAAAGTAAGTGCGAAGTCACGTCCGGTTTTATCACATAAAACTCGTTGTTGAAGGCCGTTTTCAATCCGCCTCTTAATTCCGGAGAATACCTGTCCATGGCCGGTAGAAAAATCTCCGAATAATCCAGCTCATAAAACATATCCCGAATGATTTTGGTCACTCTCCCCAATTTAAAGGAATTACTTACCGTATCTTTGTACATGAGTCCCTCCTTAATCTGTCAAGCAAAAAAAAAGGCCGGTGCTTTCGCACCGACCTAACTGTCTTATGTCAACATCACAACAACGACAAAACATCCGGCGGTGCGGATTTGTAAATGTTGCTATGATGATGATGCCATTTTAGAGTAGAAAAAATTCGGTTGTTCATAAAATCTTCTCCCATTAATTTTTTTTATTGTACCATATTTTTTTGAAATTTGTATCTTAGAACAATCATGAAAGAGAACAACACCGTGCAACTCAATACAACGAAAAAACTGATCCTTGGATTACAACACACCTTCACCATGTTCGGAGCCACCGTCCTGGTCGTTATCGTGGGATTAATCCTGAACCTGTTGTTCATATATACAAAAGCCAGCGAGGAATAAAATTAAAAAATGCTCATGTAGGGGCGGACCGGTGTGTCCGCCCGCATAAAAGCAAATTTTCCAACACCAAATAATAAATTGATTCCAAAACACAGTACATAAACATTAAACAAATACGACAAAAAATACAATGCCCTATCTTATTTTTATAGTTACCTGATCAGTGGTATAATACTATAACAATATTTATTCCAGTTCGAACTCTTTAATAAAGAGGAAAAAGAAAATGAAAAAACGACGTGGAGACTCACTAATAGAAATACTTATAGCATTTCTCATCATCATCATCGCCATCTCAATCTCCGTCCTGGCCTCATCACAGGTCAACCAACTCAAAAAACAAGCGGTGGTGAAGACGATTTTATCCTAACTTTTACGATCACCATAGAAGCATCAAAGAACCTCGATTTTTTCGATGAAGCGGCAACATCAGCAACACTAACAGTAACACTCCAAGACGAAAAAGACAAAGACGGCAATGACAAATACCAAGTCCAAATGCTCGTCATCCCAAAACAACAACCATAAAAAAGGACAAAACCATGAAAAAAAACGGCTTCACACTCATCGAAATCCTAATATCCCTCGCAATCATCGCCGCCCTGGCGAGTATCTCCATCCCTGCCATCTACAACAACGTGATGAAAATTGAACAAGCCTCAACAGTGGAAAGTGCGATGAACGGGCTGAGACAGTTTTTTGTGGATGGACGTTCTAAAAGCTTAACAAAAGAAATCAAATACGAATTTTCTAAAGAGTCAGACACTTCGTTAAAATTCACGGGATCGGCAGGGGCAGATGATATCTATTATACACTGCCCACCGGAGTGAGAACACAATTAGAATTGGACACAACACCTGACGGAACATTTTCATATCTGTTAGGTATGTTCTTAAAAGAAGGCTCAACTTATTATGAAATAGAAGATAATTTTAAGCTTATCGTAAAACTGTCAGACGATACACCAATGGGAACCATTACCATCAACGAAGGTCTCCCTATACTGGAGTTTTAACCATGAGAAAAAAAATGGACAGAAGAACTGCAACCACCTTAATAGAATTAATCGTTGTGCTCGTCATGATGGGATTTTTTATCATGATGGTCTTTCATCTGTTCGGAGTCACTTTTGCTGCGTACAATTTCAACCGCGAATTGGCCGCAAAGACCTATGCTCAAGCAAACGTGGACAACTTTTTCGAAATCTTTGAACGAGAACTCATGTACTCGGGCAGTTTAGGTGGGGTCATTAAATATCTTGATGATGATCAGTTCAATAATCAACCATCAATTCTCATTGGAAATGCCTCGATAACCGTACAATACGCATTGGCAGAACAGTTGATATTGACAAAAAAAGATAAAGCCAATTATATTAACATCACAGAACCTGGATTCAATGCAACAGAACTCACATATTTCCCCCTTTACAAAGCCAGCATGCCCGAACCGCTCACAAACAGATGGGCCCTAGATTATAATGACATTAACTCTGTCAGTTCTGCTGCCACCTTGAATATTGCAACGATCACTTCAGATGACGCAACGATAGTCATAGCAGACGCAACCTATACGGCCACGATGTTTGAACTAGAGTTAACCGGCAGCAGTACACCCGCAACTTACATCTCAATATTATTAAACGAAAAAGCCTTTGACTCATTAGAAGACACAAAAAATATAATCAAACTGGAAGATAATGCCACATGGACAGGAGAAATGATTTACAAAACGACAATATTCTTAGATGCTTCAGATCTAAAGATAAGAAAATACATCCCAACCATCAATTCCTCATACACATTGACACTGTTTAATGATGTTAACAGCTTTGAAGCAACTGAAATATCTGATCAAAATTTATACATCGCTACCGTAACCTATTCTATCCCGGATATCGAACCCAGTACGGATACCATATCCGTAACCAGGAGATTCTTTAAACCATGATGAAAGGTGACAAAATGAGACGACGAAAGGGAATAATCAGCATCAGCATTGCAATCATCATGTTATTGTTTTCACTGATAGCAACCATGGTCATATCAAATATTTCGTCAAATCTATATAAGAATATTGTCGTCATGGATGAAGATAAAGAATTACAATACAGAAGAATTGTAGTGATGTCGTTGAAAAATGCAGCTGATGCAAAAAAAGAAAAAATTATAAAAAGCACAACAACTACATCAATGGTTAATTTTACCTTTTCATTATCAGAAGGTCTTATGAAAAACCCAGATAAAAATCCATTTACATTCCCAGCCACGGCAACAGTAGCGGCAACCAACGTAAGAGTACCAAGCACAGAGGCAACCTTTTCATTTGTTGAATTATACACAAAACATGAAAATGACACAGAGAACTATGGAATAGTCGTACAATATAAGTCAGAATAATTAAAATTAAAGGAGATGAGAAAAATGAAGAAAAACTTTTAGTCATAACTTTAATCGTTTTTGCGGTTTTAGTGGTTTTTTCAGATTCAGGTGAATACCATTGGTATATCGCTTCTACGGGAACAACGGCGAATGCTTTTTCGGATGTTGAGGAGAATTCTACTGATACGAGTGATCCTGGTGGTGGGGGCTCAGGAGTTGGAGATTGGTATCTATTAACAAGAACTGGATATGATTTGAGTGGGAACGCTGAACTCAATGGAAATTTAGCTGTCTATCGAACTAATACCATTAGTAAAGGAGGCAGTAGTGAAATCAACGGAAACTTAATTGTTGATACAAATGGGTTAATCAGTCCACATACATTGAATGAATTAAAAGGCGATGTTTCATCAGGCTATACAGCAACCCAAACCAACATTGAATTACCCGTTTGTCAATGTTCCTCGTTAGTTTGGCTAACACATAAAGACATTCAAATAAAGGAAAATAAAAAAGAGATACATATTAAAGCAAATGCTGAGATTAACGGACCAATTTGTGTGCCTGAAGGTTATGATTTACATATTAACGCCAAGGTAAGGATTATTGGAGACATCATTGCAACCAATTCACCAAGTATTTTTATCAACGGAGGTGCAACAATAAAAGGCGGCATATGTGCGCCAGAATCGCAATTTGACGTTAGCGGAAATGCTGAAATAGACGGGCCTGTTTATGTTAATTTCCTTTGGATGCGAGGAACTGCATCTCTTGGAAAATAATTATAAATAGGAGCTGCTGAAACAACAAAGCAAAGGGGACGGTTTGAAACTCCTGTTTTCATGTAAATGCCTCTATTAGGGGTTTTTGTTTCAACTCCTGCTTACTACTTTAGAAAAAGAAGAAGAAACGGTTCTTATGGAAATAAACAACGGAGACAGTACAGTAACAACGGCATACAAAAACAACAGCGTGTTTGCAGCTTTTAGACTCATTTAAATCTTTAGCAATAAAACGACTAACCAAGGAGACGATATCAATGAAAAAGATGAGTCTACTTATAGTTATTTTCGTTTTTTTACTAACAGTAACAAGTTTAGCAGAAACAAGCACTATAGATAATTTTTTTTGGTTTAGAAATGATGGTAGTTCTGTGGGAACAGTAGAGACGTTTCCAGAAGGAAGTTCTTTAAATGGGGGCGGCTTTCTCATTAATGTGAGTATGACTCCAAATGGAATGTCAGGAACATTCGGAATCCAAACTGTTGACGGGAAAACATCCTTTAACTATACACATTTTTCTGACATTACATCTCTTAGTGTCAAATTCCAATCTACAGAAGACACCTTCATCGCATATTTTACTATAAATGGAACGGATGTAAAGATTGGGGAATGGTACAAACCAGAATTAGAGAATTTACATGATGGCAGTATTTATAGAATAATAGAAATAATACTAAATGACAATGAGACAAATGAAATTCGCTTTTCAAACACAACAGACCTTAAAATACGAACTGCTTTGTTTGAAAAACCAGGTGAACAAGAAAATGGCAGGAATATGAACGAGGGCGAATCAGGATATTGGTTTATCGATAAAAATGGAAAATGGAAATATTCGAAAAACGAGTAATTCAGTGAAGTAGCAACGTTAACGTAACGGGTTCAGCTCGAATTGTAAATCACTCTCATTGATTATCGTTTATAAAAATGAGAGCATTTTTTTGTTTCCATTTTTTATTGGTATCCCATCACCCACTTAAATCTCTTTCCCTAATACAAAAGCAAAGGTCCCGTTTCAGTAATAGTTTTATGTTACTTCAAATTAATGAAATATCCGCTTTTTTTGGAATAATACAGTAAATAGGGACTGCTGAATAACTCAGCACTCTCGCTAATAAAGCTTTACAGAATATTTTTACCGGTTTAGTTGCAAAGTTTTTTGCCAATTTCATTAAAAACCTTGCAGATGCGAATCCCCCCCCCGGGGGGATTTTGCGTTATTCAGCAAGCCCTAAATATGAAATCGGAGATCAGAATATGAAAAGAAAAGGAAGGTTTCTTATAGAATCCCTTTTTACCCCATGTCTTAACAATTGCCATCATTTTTATATAAAGGTGATTGGGTCTATTAAAAATGACGGATGAAAGATTTACTCAATTGGATTTACTAGATCTGGGGGCTTATATTGCTGCAAGTCAATAAGTTTTATTCAAATATTTATCCTGTTGGTTCTGCTTTTTTTCAATTTTGCAAATACAAAAAATTACTTTTGAGCAGGTGCAGTAAAAATAGTTTCTGTTGCTTTATCATTGGGATTATTTGAATACTGCAAAAAAAAGTGATTGATATAGAAAACGCCACCGTCTGTTATTTTGGTTGAAGTTGGCGCTTCAGTTTGATGAGGGTAATCTGTATTTGGATCATACATTTCATAAAACAACTCTGCAATTTGATCAGTACCGTCTGAATAAAAATCTGAAGGAGTTAAGGTTCCGGAATATGACAGTGCTTTTTTCCTTAAATAATAAATGTATTCATTTCCGGATATCTGCCTTTCCTGTTTATTTTCAAAATTGATCAAAGAAGAAATAGTGGATGAAACCAAAATTAAAAGCAAAGAGATCAATAAAATAGAAACTATTATTTCAACCAGTGTGAAAGCATTCCTATTCATTCTAAATCCTTTTTTCATCAAAATACCTCGATAATTCCTGAAAAAATTATATCAAGTGCTCTATCATCTTGGGGGGCCCCATTGGCTGGTGTATAACCTCTGGAAAACCTTGGATCGAAAATGTAGTTCTTATAAAATCCACTAGTAGTAACTGTCTCATAAACGTAATAATAAAGCTCTATATAGTGCCTACGATTCCATGGCTTATAATAAAGTGTTTCATCTATATCAGAATAGTCAAAAAGATCATACCACTTAGATTGTCCCCAATATCGACCTTGGACTATACCATGAAAAAATTTGTACCTATAATAATCAGAATTTGTATAAACAGTCTTTTTTACGCTAGTTGTCGTAAACTGTCCTACAGCACCTCTTTCTTTTTGCATCATTGATCCAAACACTGTTAATTGATCTTTGACAGAAATCCAATCATAATCCATAACCTCAATTTTTCCATCAAAGGAATATAATGAAGCAAATATTTTCTGATTTTCTTTTGCATATTCATTCCCTGAACCAATATAAATATAATCATCAGTTACGATGTTTAAGGAAGAGTCAACATTATTATTATCGTAAAAATCAACAATTCGATTATTCTGTGCTTGATTCCACTTTTCTGTGTAGTTAAGTTCTTCAAAATCTTGAAGCTCCGATGGGATAAAGCTATCTTCGATATATATTTTATTACTTGTATGGAAAGTAAGTTTACCGTCATAATAGCATAAATCTCCAGAATTGCTGTTATTGTGATCTCCCAAGTATATTCTTTTATCTTCGGTAGTTATGAAACCTGAAAAAGGTATACCAGAAGTAGTATAAGTATCCACTCCATCATTATAAATATAAGTTGCTTCATAAGTGCTTTCATTCCCTGTATTCTCAGAGTGAATAATCTGAAGGGAGTCACTTTTACCTCTCCAATTGACGATAATTTTATTATCGTCTATGTCAATATTATAATCAGTCGAATTATAATCAAGTTTTAATGCCTGTGTATTTTTGAAATCAATTTGCTCTTCTTCAGGAACAATCGCTGTGTAAGATGCAAAATCACTGAATCCAAACAACGCTTTTTCTTTCGTAAAGAAAGTCACTTTAAGATTTAAACCAGAATAATTACTCCATGCGTAAACACCAATAATGTATGTTCCAGTTTGGGGGTCCTTCAGAGTAATTTTTTCATTGTTATTATAGTTCTCCGATTTTTCTAGATAATTGTTTGTAGTAGGTTGATGATTTCGTCGTATATAAAGATCAGCGTTTCCAGTACCTCCAAAGGTATTTACTATTACTCTTGTACAAGTAGCTGGCACAGAAATAGTATAGTACTTAACCCCCCAACTATTGTCAGAAATATCCGACACTTCTAAAACTGTTTCACCCGTTTCCATAAAATCTGAAAATGATACGAAGTTTTTTTCCAGTTTTTTCTTATATTTATTTGCTATATCACTAAATGTTACATCAGGGTCTATTTCTTCTGTACCAGGTTCCCCATTATAAACACCTTCAGAATCTTCATCATAGTATTCAAAAGCTCCCCCACTTGCATCAGGATTATAATAAACGGTGCCATTAAATATTGGATTCCCGCTTATATGAAGTGTTCCCAATGTTGCAAGTGGTCCATTTACCACATCTCCATCAGTAAACCAAATATCATTTTCAACTTCCGTAAAATATAGATACTTGTTGTAATGAGATTTTTGAAAAAGCGCTGCACTGAATTGCTTTTCACCTGACACTAATTGTAGCTTATTTATTACCAATGCTTTTCTATCACTATTATCCAACTCTACAACTATCGATTCACAATTATCAATCTTATCTTTTAAATCCAGTGTATCTATATATGTAGAAAATGAGTTAATATATGAATTGTTACTATTTGTTTCGGTAGTGGAATAACTTAATAAAAGAGCATGATTTGATGTACCATCAAAATTATCCTTAATAATATCCCACTGCCCTGAAAAGACGGAATCATCTAAGTTGTTTTTAAAATCTGCTATAAATGTGCTATAGCCTTCTGATGGACCACTATTGTCATAGAAATCAAAAGCAACCGTTTCACTGGCTAATTCAGTAATTTTTGCATACGATAATTGGTGAAAGTTAGTTAATACTGATTTGAAATCACATTCATCTTTGACTTTATGGATTACAGTTGTATTTTGTTCCACATATCCTACTCCAACTGCAAATAATATCATTGTGATCATAAAAGTTACCATTACTGTCGGAAATATAACCCCATTTCTTTTACTATTCAGAACTATCACCTAATTTATTGTACGGAATTTTGCAATTTTTGTATCTTCGATTTTTTTATGATAATCTTGGAAAATAAAGGTAGCAACCAATTCTCTCCCCTGAGTGAAAAATGTTACATCTTTAAGATACGGATGAGAAAATATAGTTTTTGTAGCATTATTATCAACTGCCATTTCTAAAGCGCTATGAGAAGCATTAAATGAAACAACTAATTTTGTTGTTTCTGTTTCAAGCCAATCATAATCATTTAAACTTAGCTTGTATGTTGGTATTTCTATTTTTCTCAGATCATCTCCAGGATTGATTGGCTGATTTTCAATGTCGTAATACCATAGCGAAAAAACACTTTCTAATTGCATGTTAATAGTTTCATAAATAGAAATCGTAGCCAAATTAAAATGCATTCTGTTCATGCTTTGAAAAACAAAAGTAATGACAAATAAAATCATCGCCACAAGAAATGTAATTATAAGCATTACAATCATTAATTCGACGATAGTAAATCCGTTTTTGTTAAACTTTATTTTTATACCCAGCAATATTTCTCACCGTATAACATAATAGTCACTTATCCCTCTGTTTAGTATTCGTATTAAATCACTAAAGTGTCGTAATTATATCATAAAAATACTATCAAATGAAAATGTTTCAGTTTATTTTAAAGGGAAAGCAAAAAAACCAAAAAGGCAGAGGGGACGGAAGCACCGGGGACGGTTCTGTTTGCAACGATTTTTTCTTGAAATTGACTTTATTAACTGTTTTCGGTAATTTTGATTTTTGAATTTGAGAGAGTTATTTTATGCTGATCCTGCAGTTCTTTCAGAATATTTTTTTATGTCTACAATCAACGTGACTGGGGCTGTTTGCTGTTCATTGTATTCCTTTGTATCTTCTATGGAATAGTCTGTTTCGTTCTCGTCATTCCAAAATTCAAATGCTTCTAAATCCAACCCGAATTTTTTTAATGGTTCCGTTTCTTTTTTATGCTTTTGCTCAATAAATAATAGAAAATCGTACGCTTCTTTTAATATCTCTTCAGGCAAATGATCGAGTTGATT
>JASUTC010000078.1 GCA_030445775.1 Thermotogaceae bacterium
ATTACACCTCCAAAATTCGCCCCAAACAAAGTACAAGGAGGCTCAACCCAAGTCTTTGTACGGGGTAATATGCTGACTGATTCTAACATAAATCGTTTTGTTAGTCAATGTATCTTGAAATTGCCTAATAAACGACCTTTCCATCCAGATAAAGACTGTTCTTTTCAATCCCAATCTTTTCACCGTGATCGGTGATGATTTTCAGGATGAGATCTGCCGGGAGTGAACTGTTCATCCAAATCTCCCTTAAGTCGATTTCCTTCTTTTCGGTTTCCGGTATCTTTTCAAAGGCTTTACGAACAGCCAGGACATACCGTTCAATGTTTTCTATTGTCCACTCATCTTCGAGTGCGGCTTTAGAAATGAATTCCACTTCTGGTTTCTTTACTTCCTTATTGTTATGAGAGGGATTTTTCTCATTTCGTTTAGTGGGAGCAGGCTTTTTTGGAGGTTGCTTTGGTTCCTTTGAAGGCCTTCTTTTCCCTTGCCTCTCGTTATTGTTTTTCCTAAGGCGGGAGTTCTTGGGTTTTTTAGAATTATTTGTTTGCTTTTTCGAGAGTTCTTTGTTTTTTGGATTCAATGTACACCTCCGTGATCGTTCATTCTATTTGATTATATCAAAAAGAAGGGAAAATTAATCTAAACGTCATAAAGCGTCTTGAAATCAATGTGTCATTCTGGTATAATACATGAGGTTTTGGCAACGTTGCCAAGGGGTCTAAGGCAGAGGTCTGCAAAATCTCTATTCGTCGGTTCGAATCCGACCGTTGCCTCCAATATCTAATCATTGCCGGCTTAGTTAAGCCGGTTTTTATTTGTTTTAAAGACGAAATAGGAAGGACGGTTTATGAAAAAAACCAAACATGATATAATATCGATGATAACAATTAAGGAGGTTTACCTTTGAAACA
This sequence comes from Thermotogaceae bacterium, assembly GCA_030445775.1. Lineage (GTDB taxonomy): Bacteria > Thermotogota > Thermotogae > MWEM01 > MWEM01 > JASUTC01. The sequence goes on from JASUTC010000078.1 coordinate 912, forward strand.
GGAATTGATTTCAAAAGAGAAGAATCTTGAAACAATCAAGTTTAAGTACGAAAACAGCGAATTTGAACCTTTTATCTCACAAGAGATTCAAAAGGCAAGCAGGGAATACCAGATTCCCGGATTCAGGAAAGGAAAGGCACCAAAAGGTCTTATCCGAAAGATGATTGGAGAAGACCGCTTAAAGTCCCTCGCCTTGGAAGAACTGATTAAAAATGATATCGAAGAAACGATCAAAGAAAAAGACACCCTGATGTTACCCAGTATAGAAAACCTGGAATTTCCGGATGACAACCATGCAGAAGTGACGGTTCAAATTCACTTGAAACCTGAAGTGACACTTCCCGATTACAAGGATATAACCGTTGATAAATATGTTCCCAGCGAAGAAAATATCCAAGAAATGATCAACGAAAGGTTGAAACAGCTTCAGAATGAAAACGCCATTCTGGAGCCGAAAGATGGAAAAGCAGAGTTTGGTGACAGTGTTAGGATGTCTTATGTTGTCGTGAACGAAGAAGGCAGAGAGCTTTTCAATCAGGAAGCAAAAGAGTACGAGTTGTTAGAAGATGACAAAAGGGATATCATCCAAAACTGTATTGGTATGGAAGCGGGAGAAGAAAAAGAATACACCAAGGAATATGCCGCCGATGACCAAGCTAACTCTACAGGCAAAGAGACGAAATACACCTACAATATCAAGGTTGAAGAAGTGTATAACCGGGTGATGCCCGAATTGAACGATGACTTTGCCAAAGAGGTGAAAGAAGTTGAAGGAGACACCTTAGAAGAATTAAAGGCAAATATCCGTCAAGAGGCTATGGAAGCTTTCGATGAGACGGTTAAGAATTCTATCAAAAACCAGATTATTAACGCCTTGGTGGAAGATTCAGAAATTGAATTATCAGATGCAACAAAAAAGGAATTTTTAGAAAGTGCCGTTGAATCCATGAAAAAAGATAACAGCTACGATTCAGAATTAGAACGTGTGGGATCGGAAACTGAATTAAATGATGCCATCATTGATTCGAACGTTTACCAACTGAAAAAATTATACGCCATAAGCAAAGTCTTTAAAGAATCCGGAGAAGAAATAACGGATGAGATGTTTAAGGAGTATGTGGAAAAGATGTCACCTGCTTGGGGAATGACAGCTGAACAGGCGATGGGATTCTTGGAAAAGGATCATAACGTACGCGCGAGAATCAGAGAAAACATGATGCAGGAAAAGGTTGCAGATTACCTGATGGATAAATGTACGATAGAAGAAAAGGAATTGCCCACAAAAGAAGAAGAAAAAGAAGCGGAAGAACAAGCGGATAAAATAATCGAAGAAGTAGAAAAGACAGCTGAAAGAATCGAACAGGAAGACAAAGAATAATCAAGAGGTGAAAAAATGAAGCCAACAAATCAGATTATACCAACAGTCATAGAGACGACAGGAAGATATGAAAGGGCTTATGATATTTATTCCAGATTGCTAAAAGACAGAATTATATTCCTTGGAACACCGGTCGATGACAATGTTGCAAATATCATTATTGCCCAGTTACTATTCCTGGAAGCCCAGGATCCTGATAAAGATATCAGTTTATACATTAACAGTCCCGGAGGATCGGTTTCTGCCGGTTTGGCGATTTACGATACCATGCAGTACATCAAACCCAACGTTTCAACCATTTGTGTGGGGCTTGCAGCATCTATGGGGGCTCTTTTACTCATGGCGGGTGAAGATGGTAAGAGATATTCATTGCCGAATTCAAAGATCATGCTGCACCAACCCCTTGGTGGCGCTCAGGGACAAGCGACAGATGTGGAAATACAAGTGCGTGAGTTAATGAACACCAAGAAGCAACTGAACGAATTAATCAGTAAACATACCAAACAAGATATCGAGCAGATAGAAAGAGATACTGACAGGAACCACTGGATGACACCTGCGGAAGCGCTGGATTATCATCTAATCGACAAAATTATAGAGAAGAATCAATAATGACCCGAAAGGTTGTGTAGCATGAAAGTAGAAAAGAGATGCTCTTTTTGTGGAAGACCTGAAAGTCAAGTTCAAAGATTGTTAGCGGGGCCAAATGTTTATATTTGTAATGAATGTATAGAGTTATATCATGATACCCTTTCAGAAGACCAGGCCATACATTTTAGGGATATCAAAGAAGACCTTCCCACGCCTCTCGAGCTGAAAAGAGAGTTAGATAAATATGTAATTGGGCAGGAGCTAACAAAAAAAGCAGTGGCTGTTTCCGTTTACAACCATTATAAACGGATTATGTTGGGAAAATCCGAGGGAATAGAGCTGGAGAAGTCCAACATCATGATGATAGGACCAACAGGATGCGGGAAAACATTAATCGCAAAAACACTGGCGAAAGCATTGGATGTACCATTTGCAATTGTTGATGCCACACCAATCACAGAAGCCGGATATGTTGGTGAAGATGTGGAGAATGTTTTACTGAAACTCATAAGGGCCGCCAATTTTGACATAGAACGAGCTGAAAAGGGAATTATCTATTTAGACGAAGTGGATAAAATAGGCAAAAAGGGACCCAACGTATCAATTACCAGAGATGTATCGGGCGAAGGGGTCCAACAGGCCTTGTTGAAAATACTGGAAGGAGTGGAAGCAAATGTTCCGCCAAAAGGCGGAAGAAAGCATCCTTACCAGGATTTCATCAAAATAGACACCACAAATATTCTCTTCATGGCAGGAGGGGCATTTGATGGCTTGGAAGAGATCATCAGACACAGAATTGAAAGTTCTGCCATGGGATTTGGTTCCAAAATCGAGTCTAAGAATAACAAAAGAATTGGTGAAATTCTCTCACACGCCAATCCGGAAGATTTGATTCAATTCGGATTAATCCCCGAATTTATTGGGAGATTCCCTGTATTCACCACATTGAATGACTTGGATGAAAAAGCCCTGATAGATATCATGTTAGAGCCAAAGAATTCAGTCGTCAAACAGTATCAAAAATTGCTTGAGATGGATAATATCATCATCGAATATGAACGAGAAGCCCTGGAAGCCATTGCGAAAAAAGCGATGGACAGAGGAACGGGGGCCCGTGCTTTAAAGAGTGTTTTTGAAGAAGTAATGATAGATATCATGTTTGAAGCGCCTTCCTTGGAGAATGTGGAACGCATTGTCATCACCAAAGAAATGGTAGAAGACAAACACCGAGCAATAGAAATCGTTAAACAATCCGCATAATTTTAAAACAGTTGATGACGGGAGGTTGATTGCCTCCCTTTTTGATTGGAGGAAAAAATGAACAGAGAACAAGCATGGAAATTATTAAACGAATACACAAAAAAAGAAAATCTCATCAAACATGCGTTGGCTGTAGAAGCCGCGATGAGAGCATATGCAAAAAAATTCAACGAAGACGAAGAAGCATGGGGAACAGTTGGCTTGTTACACGATTTTGACTATGAACGATTTCCAACCGCAGAAGATCATCCTTACAGAGGTGCAGAGATTTTGAGAGAAAAGGGTGTTGATGAATCCTGGATTAAAGCCATCCTGGGACATGCCGATTATACAGGCGTTGAAAGAGATACTCTCATGGCAAAGACCCTGTTTGCCGTAGATGAATTAACCGGCATGATCACAGCTGCCACTTTAGTCAGACCCTCAAAAAAGATAGAAGACCTTAAGGTAAAATCCGTAAAAAAGAAACTGAAAGACAAATCCTTCGCCGCCTCAGTCAACAGAGACGACATCAAAAAAGGCGCAGAAGAACTGGGAGTAGACCTCTCCGAACACATTCAATTCGTCATCGATGCCATGAAATCAGTATCGGATGATTTGGGGCTATAAAACATCCAAAAGATACTCAAACGCCTCGCGATTATGAATAAAATAATAATCGTTCAATCTCAAATAACCGTTTGAAAAAATCATATATTTCGAACCGGAAAGGACATTAATCATTTTCTCAACCGAAGCATCGGGAAATTTAGCGTTCAACTCATCCAGAAATATTCCCTCTTTCAATCGTAAGCCCATAAAAAGAAATTCTCTCAGATTTTCCTCCGCAGAATTAACGCTGTGATAATCATAATGACTTTCATTTTCAAAATCAGCGTTCAAGTATTCAGACAACGAATGGGTATTCACATACCTGAAACCGTTAAAATAACCACCGGCGGAAACTCCAAGACCCAGGTAATTTTTAGTTTCCCAATAACAGTGGTTATGGATGGATTCACAACCGGGTAATGAAAAATTAGAAATTTCATATTGCCGATAACCTGCATTTTTTAATCTCCAAATCATCAGCTCAAAGATCTCAGTCGTATATTCAAATGTTGGGAGTACTATGGCGCCATTTCTGACTTGATTACCCAACGGTGTTTCCTTTTCTGTTTCCAATATATAGATTGAGCAATGCTCAGGAGCCAATTTCGCCACCAAATCACCACTTTTCTCAAACCATTCCTGAAGGCTTTCCGGCAGGCCACAAATCAGATCAATGTTTACGTTTGAAAAAAGAGCTCTTATTTTTGAATAAGCCTGTATGAAACGAGAAAGAGTCTGATGTCTGTTCACAATTTCAAGTGTATCATCATTTGGTGACTGCATCCCCATGCTGATTCTTGTACAACCATAGTCTTTTAAACCGTGTAAAAATTCACGGGAAACACTGCCCGGATTGACTTCACAGGTAAATTCCGCTGGATGGTTGAACTGGTGAAGGACTTTTTCCAATAACGGCTTGTAGTATTTAAACGGGACAACGGAAGGTGTACCTCCTCCGATATATAGAGAGGACAACGAATAAGAAGGTGACAGATGATGCTTTATCAAATACATGAGTTCATGATTCAAGGCAGAAAAATAATCAGAAAAGCGTTGATTTGAATTTTGAGATATTGGAAATGAAGTGAAATCACAATAAGCACATTTTGAAACACAGAAGGGAATGTGGATGTACAACGAGATAGAGTTATTATTATCCATTTGGAAAAAGGGTGGCTAAATCAAAGATATACTTGTTTTCGAAGTAAAAACCCTCCAAAGAGCAGTTAAAAATCACGGACAGCTGATTGGAATAATTATATTGCCCTTGGAACGTCCAATATGGGTCGCCGGATACGGGAAGTAACAGCATGGTATTCAGATTCAAAGTGGTGCGTTTATTCACGGCTGAATCGCTATGAAGCAAAAAAGCAAAAGAAAGGGAATCGGTTTTTCTGGAATAACCGGTAGCAATTCTGGGTTTAAAGCGTGTATTTAGATCTTTTAAATCGATAACGGAAAAGACACCTAACAGATCACCCATTACAAAGCCAAAAGGTCTGGTATCAAAGAGCTTTAGACCAATTTCAATCAGACCGTTATTTCTTTGACGATCACGATAGGTTTGAAAAAACACGTTTAACTCAACGGGGCCAAGATTTGTATATCCCAGTCCGAAAGCATTTATCACAGGATTTGAACCGCTGCCAAAGACCCTGAAATCGTAGCTGAAAGTCAAAGGGATACCGGCTAACGGAGAAGAGAACCCTAACAATTTTGCGATTTTCTCCACGTTGAAAGAATCGTTGTAAATATGTTGAAACCTAAATTCGAATAAAAACTCCTCGGAAAGTCCCCACATTACTTTAATCCGTTTGATCTCAGCCGGTTGCTTGACAAAGAAGACGGTTTTCTCCCTTTTTTCTTCGGAAAAAACATAAAAATACCCCGCCGGAATAATATCATTAAATCCCAGGCCAAAATCAACGGGCATTCCCAGGGTTAAAGGGATTTGAAACTGATACAAGGCGTTGGATGTCATATCAAATTTTAAGGGAATTTCCATGCTTTCCTGTGAAAAAGACGTATTCAAAAGAAACAAAACGAACAGGAAAAGCAGCAATAAAAACTTTCGCATATAAAACCTCCGTTCATCTGAAATTATAGCACGAGAAGGGAAGTGATTATTGATTTTAAAAATGCTTATCATTTTTTTGCTATTTAAATTTTTGTTTTTAATTACAAAAAGTGTATAATGTTATGACATAAAAGAAAATGAAAAACACGGCAAGAAAGCCGGATGATAAAAAAGGAGGGCAATAAAATGAAAAAAACACTGTTGTTTAGTTTGTTAATCGTGTGTTTGATTTTGAGTAGCACCTTAATGGCCGAAGACATCAAAAGGGGTGGCTATGTCAAGATGACTCCAATGAAACAAGGGGTACTTGTACAGAATTTCAACCCGTTTTCACCCAATGCATTGGAAGCAACCGTAGGACTTTTCTATGAAACAATGATTTATTACAACCCAATGACCGGTGTGATCACTCCTTGGTTGGCAGAGTCTTATCAATGGGCAGATGACTTACTTTCATTAACCTTTACATTAAGGGATGACGTTTACTGGAATGACGGCACACCCTTTACCATTGCAGACGTTTTGTTTACGGTAAATCTAGGTAAAGAGAATCAAGCGTTGGATTATTCCGGTATATGGAATCAGGGACTTGAAAAAGTGGAAGCATCCGCTTATAACCAGGTAACCTTCCATTTTAAGGAAGTCAATACCACACTCATAGAATATTTCTCCAGCATATTCATTATTCCGGCACATATCTGGTCCAAAGTTGACGATCCGCTCACTTGGACGGGAAACACCAATCCCGTTGGAACCGGACCATTTGTTTACCGCGACGGTTCATTCACAGAACTTTCCTATATCGTAGACAGTAATCCGAATTATTGGCAAATAGCCGAAGACGGCAAACCGTTGCCTTATATTGCCGGTATCGAATATATTTCCACCACCAATGAACAGGTTGGCTTCAAGCTGGCAAACGATGAATACGACTGGGCCGGTTATTTTGTAGCCAATATTGATGAAGTCTATGTGAAATCCGATCCGGAACATCATAAATACTGGTTACCTGCGGGAAATTTAGTCTTTCTTAATCTGAATAATTTAAAAGAACCTTTCGATGATCCCGAAGTTCGAAGGGCTATCGCCTATGCAATGGATCCGGAAGAAATCACAAGAATCATGGCAAGTGGGGCAGTGCCGGCTCACATAGCGGGACTCCAGGCTCAATTTGAATACCTGGCAGAGCCTTTCGAGGATGAATACGGAGTGGAATATGATCCTGACTATGCAACAATCATCCTTGAGGATGCCGGTTATAAAATGAACAACAGGGGTATCTATGAAAAAGACGGTGTAGAACTGTCATTCAAACTGTATACCCCTACAGGTTGGACCGATTGGGTAACCGGTTGTGAAGTCATTTCATCCCAGGCATATCCGTAACCGGGACGAATCCCCATTATCAGTACACCCATTGGATGCATTCAGATAATTGGGCTCCATTGGGAGAGAGAACGGGCAATTATTACGGTATGAGATACAAGAACCCAATAATCGACAAAGCACTGGATCAGTATAAGAGAGAAACCGAAAAGCCGGTACAGGACGAATTGATGATGATTGCAGTTGAGCAGTTCATGAAGGATCTTCCTTCCGTTCCGTTGTTCTTCAACCCTGTCTGGTTTGAATACAACACGCTGAGATTCGTAGGATGGCCAAATGCGGACAAT
>JASUTC010000079.1 GCA_030445775.1 Thermotogaceae bacterium
CTAACTTCCTTTAAATTTGAATATTTGGTTATTTATAGTACAATAGATTATAATCTAAGTTGAGTTTATAAGAGGACTTTTTATCGAAATTAAAACGTTGATTAGAAGCCTTTCATGAAGGTCCGCCATTAAGGAGATGATCACATGGAGAATAAAATATCATTAAAGCAATTTCTGGAAGCCCTTCCAAAAGAAGACTTAGTTGATTTGGCGAAAAACCAAGGAATGGATTCACCGAAAAAACTAAAAAAGATTCACTTGGTTAAGCATCTGATACAGGTAATACCTTCAAAATTCAAAGAAGACTTTAAATACCTAACAGCTGACGAATTGAAGGTATTCACGGGTGAACACGACGAAATCGGTGGGAACACTTCTTTCAAAATAGGCAAAGAGGATATCGGAGACGAAGAAGACGATTTTTCAATACCGGATCTTTTGGAAGATATGGAAGCCGGACTGCCTATGGATGATTTCTTTGACGCTTTGGATGAAGTCCAGGAAGAAATGCACTCTAACACACCCGAATGGCTTTCTTATCTGCTTAATCACGGCTATGCCTTTTTGACAGAGGCTGATGAACCCCACATTGAGTTACCCTCTGAAATTTATGACATCTATATAAAACAAACCAAAGAAAAGCTTGATGAGACGCCGGATTATCAAGACCTTCAAAAGTACCTGATTGCCTCAGCAAATATTTACGGCGTTTGTTCCTACGAGCAACTTTACAAGGTTTTTACAAAACTCACTGAATCGGATATCAGTTTGGAGAATATTCATGATTATGTGACACAGTTCGCCGAAAAAAGAAAGAAACTCAGCGCAAATAAGGATTACTTCTTCCACAAATTGTTAAAAGTCGAAGATCTTGTGTCGCTCATTAACTCTGATATTGAAAGCTATTACTTTCCAACTCGAGAAGATATCAACACATACAGCAATCAATTATTTGGGCAACAAGCAATGGAACTCTACAATCAACTCAAAGAGCTTCTGTTAACTAAAACCAAGATTGAGGAAACCCTTACCGGCATGCTCATCGGATATGAAGATGCCATGGAAGAAGACTCCATTGATATCCTGTTTGACTATGAAGAAATCCTGGATTATCTCCCCTATTGCCTAAAAATGGGAAAGGAACTCAATCAATTCACACAAAAACTCGACCAGCTGTCAATCACTTTCAACTCGGCCAATGATAGGGAAAAGTTACATTCCGTTTATCTTCAGATACTTGAGCATACCAGAAAATGGCCATTGAAAGGGGCTTTGGTTTCGGAATAGCAGAAGGGTTATGAGTTATTCACCAGGCCCTAATTATCATTTGAAGGTTAAAGAATTCCTTTAGCCTTCAATATTTCTTCGTATTCTTCTTGTGTCATTTCACCGTCAATAAATCTGAGTAATTCCTTCTTTGTAAGTTTTAGCTGTTTTGTTAACTTTAACAGTAAAGCATCTCCATAATCTTTCGTACCATGACTTACGAATGTACGAACCAGGGTCTTTTCACCGGCCAATGTGTAATAGAATTACCAGCCATTTTTTCAGCTTATCTTGCATTGCCGCAGCTCTTTTAGTTAATGGCGATTCGGAAAATATTAGATGTTCATATAAATGTGCAGCATCCATGAGGGCATTACCAAGAGCCTCCTCAATGTTCAAACCCCCGTTTGTTCCTGCTATCTCATCACAATCAACCGAGACCCATCCCCCTTCTTCGGGGTGGTTCCTAAAGATGAACTTTAAAGGTTCTGCTGGTTGATAATATTTACCATCATACACAAATTCGCTCACTTCCAATAAACGTGAACCATCCTCCCGTTGTTTGTATTTTCCGGTATAACTGTAATGATCGGTGTACTCTTTCATATCACTCATTTTTATCAGCTCCTTTTTTTGCAGCTGATTCTATTATACTACAGCTGTTTAAGTCCTTAAGAACTTACAAATCCCCATCGACTGCAAAAAATCGCAACTCCCATCGAAATCCCCAACATTTTTACAAGAAAATCTCTCCCAATGTTACAATTTTTTGGTAAATCAAACTTTATCTGCTAAAATAGCGTATACACAATTCATAAAGCAATGGGGAAGCAATGGGGACGGAGGTGTTTGCGAATTCCGTAGTATCAAATACTTCCGTTCTTTTTGCTTTTCCGCCCCTGTATTCAAGTGATTTATCCATCTTAGTAGAATCAGTTTGTTTTAATTTGTCATAATACGATTTATTTGTTCCTGGAAATTTCAATGTTGTACTCATTAAAATGATACAATAAAACAGTTAGGAAATCAAATAACGTTGGCAGGGGTTTAAGAGGTAAAAACATTATGAATGTCAAACAAAATGCAGCTCTTTATGAGAAAGATTTGGAAAATGCTTTGATTACACATCTCCAAGATTTTCTTCTCGAACTTGGAAAGGGTTTTTGCTTTGTATCAAGACAACAAAGAATAACATTGGATGGAGAACATTTCTTTATGTGAGGTGATGATGATGAAAAGGCTGCCCATTGGGATTAGTGATTTTGAGGAAATAGTCAAAAATGATTATTATTTTGTGGATACAACCCGTATGATTGGGGATATCTACAGAGATGGCGCAAAGATCATTTTATTGACTCGCCCCAGGCGTTTTGGCAAGACCCTGAACATGAGTATGCTGTCTTACTTTTTCGATAACCGGAAAAAGACTTCCCAGTTGTTTGAGGGCTTGGATGTATCCGGAGATACTGAGACCATGAAGGCTTTAAATGGTTATCCCACCCTTTTCATCTCTTTTAAGGATGTGAATAACAACAATTGGCAAACGACTTCCGATAAGTTGAAATCGTTAATTGCTGATTTATTCAATCAATATAAGGATGCTTTTAAAACACTTTTGGAAGACGCTTATGAGCACCAATATTATACAGATATTTTAAACGGCAATGCTTCTGATGCAGATTATCAGAGGGGATTTTTTAAGCTGACAGAATACTTATATAAGACATACAATCAACCGGTGATGCTCATTATAGACGAATACGATGTACCCATCCAGAGTGGCTGGAGCCATGGTTATTACGCTGAAGTGATTGATTTCATGCGAGGATTGCTTTCCGGGGCTTTGAAAGATAATTCGTTTTTATTTAAAGGGATTCTCACAGGCATCTATCGGGTTGCTAAGGAGAGTATTTTTAGTGGCTTAAATAATTTAATCGTTTATACGGTTTTGGATAGAGATTATTCCACTTATTTTGGGTTTACAGAAACTGAAGTGGAAGGGTTATTTAACGCTTTTGATGTCAATGCAGAAGATCGGGAGAATATTAAACGTTGGTATAACGGTTATAATTTTGGAGGGAACATTGTCTACAATCCTTGGTCTTTGTTGAATTATTTAAAGTTTAAAGAACTTCAGCCTTACTGGATTAACACCTCTTCCAATAATCTGATCATCGAACAGATCGAGAAAAATATGTTAGGTGATGAAACATTCAGGGCATCAGTGGAAGAACTAATAGGGGGTAACAAGATAGAAAAGAGAATCGATGATGCCTCCGCCTTAAGGGAGTTGGATGATGATCCGGACAGTATATGGACGCTCTTTTTGTTTAGTGGTTATTTAAAGGTGGAGAATAAACATTTTAAGCAACAAACTGAGGAATACCTTTATGATTGTTCTGTGCCAAACACAGAAGTCTTAAGGTTTTACAAAAAGACCGTCATCAATTGGCTGCAAAAGCCAGCCAGGAATATTTTGTATGATTTGACTAATCCTTTAATCACAGGCGATGGAGAGCAATTCTGTGAGAAATTAAAGAAATATGTAATGAATACACTGAGTTATTATGATTTAAAAGGAGAGCCTGAAAATACATATCATATGATTTTGTTAGGGATGTTTGCGCATTTGACTGGAGGGTATTGGATACTTTCTAATAGAGAGTCCGGAAAAGGAAGATTCGATATTTTGTTAAAGGCGAAAAACAAAGCCGATTACAGTGCCGTGATTGAGATTAAGGCAAAAGGGACACAAGAGGCAGCAGATGATGGGATGAGACAAATAGAGGATAAAGCCTATGTTCAGGAATTGATCTCTGAAGGATATACGAGGATTTTGAAGGTTTCACTGGCTGTGAGTGGGAAGGATATTGAGGCGAGGGTTGAGAAGAGTTAGGGTGTTTTGAGTCTTTTTCATATACCTCCGTCCCCGTTGACCTGGGAAAGGAACTCAATCAATTCACACAAAAACTCGACCAGCTGTCAATCACTTTCAACTCGGTCAATGATAGGAAAAAGTTACATTCCGTTTATCTTCAGATGCTTGAGCATACCAGAAAATGGCCATTGAAAGGGGCTATATAAACGTCGCATCTTAAATGGATGAGATATTCAGCGGGTATAAATAATCTCTTTAGCCCTAAGGATTCATCATAAAAAACGATATTTTCCGCCCAAAGATTCGGTCTCCTTACAAATAATAGTAACCAATTCATCTTTTTATGTTTATTGTTATTTTTGAGCCCGAGTTGTAAAATAGTGGCATGAAATTAAAATATTCTCTATTTAAGAACTACTTAACGGGTGAAAAGAAAAAAAGAATCAGAAAAGATGTATTTGCACTGGCTTTACCGGCTATGGGGGAAAACGTCCTTCAAATGATCTTGGGAATAGTAGACACCGCATTTTTGGGTCATCTGCATTGGACCGCCATGACAGCAGCGGGAATGGCAAACCAGGTGTTGTTTATTTTCCAGGCGGCTTTTATGGCCATTGCCATAGGTGCAACGGTTCTCATTTCCAATGCTCATGGTATTGGGGATAAAAAATCCATCCGTATTACTTCATGGAACAGCCTTTATATGGCACTGGTAATCGGGGTAATCGTTACATTAACAGCACTTTTTTCAAGTAAGATGCTGGTGGTATTTCCCGGGGTCAGTGAAGAAATTTTACTCATTACAGATTCTTATTTAAAAATTATTCTATACGGCGGTATCGGATTTTCTTCCATGTACATTCTTTCGGCGATTTTAAGGGGAAGCGGAAACACCAAAACACCCATGATTGCCGTAGGAATTGCCAACGGGGTCAATATCTTTTTGGATTACGTCATGATTTTCGGTCATTTGGGTTTTCCCGAATTGGGTCCTGGAGGTGCTGCCACTGCAACGGTGATATCCCGCTTTGTGGGAACAGCCATACTACTTTACGCATGCTTGAAATCAAAAAGGCTTTCCATGTTGGGCTTTGGCAAGATTAAATTCAACTTGCTCCGAATTAAAAGGATACTAAAAATAGGAATACCGACTGCTTTTGAAAACTTGATTTTCAGTGTCGGAGCGCTTGTATTCGCCAATATCCTTTTAATGGCTGGTGAACAGGCATATGCCGCACACCGAATTGGTATTAACATTGAATCCATTTCTTATATGCCAGGTTTTGGCGTTTCAGTAGCGATTACAACCTTAGTGGGTATGTACAACGGCAGAAATGAAAAAAACACCATGTTAGGGGTCGTCCGACAGGGTTGGATCATTGGCTCTGTCCTCATGGTTTCTATTGGCATTCTGATTCTTTTATTCCCTGAGTTGTTGATCATGCTCTTTACTTCAGATCAGGCTATCCTGAAAGAAGCCTTACTTCCCGTGAGAATCTTGGGGCTTTTTCAGATCTTTTTGGCAACGGATTTCGTTATGACCGGTGCTTTCAGAGGTGTTGGAGACACAAAAACACCCATGATTATCACCTTTATCGCCATTTGGTGTATCCGGGTTCCCATTGGTTTCTTTTTGGTCAATTTCTTCGACATGGGATTATTGGGTGCTTGGACAGGCATGATGTGCGATATGGTTTTTAGAGGCGTGATTAAGTTATTCCTGTATTCAAAAGGAAACTGGGAAAAATATGCCGATAAAACAAGATTGGAAGCCCAAGAAGAATTGGTTGAACAACCTGCGGGTATCATTGTGGAAATACTCGCAGATAAAGGCGATAATAAGGCTTTGACACAGCAGGATTCTATGTAAAGCCATCATGTGTTCTTTCCGAAACGAAAATCTTTTTACAAAGGTTCTTGAAACCGAATTTTATAGAACTGTATCCCGTTAAATCCCTTTACGGATAATTTTTTCTGCGGTTCTCCTTTTGGGTTATTCTTCTTTTATCATACCATGTATAATAACCCTGAAAGGATATTTTTAAAAAGGATTTAAAAGGAGTGTTTAAATGAAAAAAGTCAACATTCTATCCAGTTCATATAAATACAAAGGTCAGGGAGTAGCCTCCGCCTTCGATAATCATATACACTTGATGAAAGCGTTGAAAGACGATTTTGAAGTCTTAGTCAACTCAAAAGAGCATTTGGAAGAATCGGATATTATCCATGTCCATACACTGGATTTGGGGCATTATTTCGCCTTGAGAAAGATGAAAAAAGGGGCACTTTTAGTCGTCAGCGCCCATATTGTGCCGGATTCCCTGAAAGGATCGTTGAAATTAACCGCCCTTTGGCTTCCGATTTTCACAAAATACCTGTTGCACTTCTATCGATACTGTGATGTGATCATTGCGGTAAGTGATCAGGTCAAAGAAGAATTAATCGATTTGGGACTGCCGGAAGAAAAAATCGTCATTTTCACCAATTACATCATCCGGGATCATTTTGAAACCCATTATTCCGCAGATGAGAAAAAGGCCTTGCGGGAAAAATACAACATCCCTCAAGATCACTTTATCGTCATCAGCGCAGGCCAAATACAGCCCAGAAAAGGCATTCAGGAGTTTGTCGAAACCGCACAAAAACTAAAGGATGAAAAGACCACCTTCATCTGGTGCGGTAATATGCCCTTCAAGCACGCCTCAGAGGGCTATGCCAATATGAAAGCCCTGATTAACAACGCACCGGATAACGTCCTTTTCCCTGGACTGGTTGATGAAAATCAAATGAAAGAATATTATGGCTTGTCAGATGCCTTCTTTTTACCCTCCAGACAGGAAACCTTTGGGCTGGTCATCCCCGAAGCCGGTGGGAGTTCTCTACCCATCGTTTTGAGAGACATATCGGTCTATAAAAACATCTTTGGTGATCATTATCTCAAAGGAAAAGATGTGGATGATTTTGCCTCATGGATAAAACAACTAAAGGATGATCCGGCACTTTATGGAGAATACGCCAAAAAAGCCTTTGACTTATTCGAACAATACACAGAAGACAAATACACGGAGAAGATTAAAAACCTTTATTTAAAAGCTTATGAAAAGAAATTTCAACAATAGAAGCTTAACGCTATAGGAGGTCAATTAAACTGTAACTGCTCCTATCCGGGCTGCCCCAGAAAGGGAAAATGCTGTGAATGCGTCGCCTATCACAGAAGAATGGGAGAACTCCCGGCTTTTTATTTTACGACAGGGCAAGAAAAGACTTATGACCGTTCGATTGCCTATTTTGTAAAGTGTAATCAGTGAAATCGTTTTAATCGCAGGCACTTTTTTTGATCTTTTACCCTCCATTTTGCTGCTGCTGTGTTACCTTTTTCTGCTGTTTTTCGTCTCATTAACGGATGGCAAATGAGCTTTTTCCTCCGGGACTTGTTTATTTGTAAACAGGGAACCGGATATACAAAAAAAGTTAAGTGATACAAAAAATCAAGGGAGGACGTTATAATGAATATTTATGATTTTGCTATTAATTTTGAAATTGAAAACCGTAAGTTATACGAAGAGTTTGCGGAGAAATCGGGGAATGAACACCTTAGAGGTGTCTTTCTGAGACTGGCGAAGGCCGAAAAAAAACATGAGAATATAGTAAGACAGCTTAAGGAAAAGAAGAAAGTTGATGAAGTTGAGACTGATATTCTTTCTTCAGCCAAAGATGCCTTTGAATCAATCTCAAAAGATTTAGAAAGCACGGAAGATGATATCTTTCCTCAACAGCAGGTTGATGTTTATAAAAAGGCAAAAGAAATGGAAGTGGATAGTTATAAATTTTATACTGAAAAAGCAGAAGAAACAGATAATCCGGATGTAGAAAAGTCTTTTAAACGCCTGGCCGAAGAGGAAAAGAAGCACGAAAGAATTATCGATAATATCATTGAAATGGTCAACCGACCTAATACTTGGTTGGAAGATGCTGAATGGAATCACATGGACGAATACTAAAAAAGCAAAAATAAATCTTTTATCACCAGAATACCATTCTTTTCCATTCTTTGCTTTGTGCCTTTTTCCCTCCAGGGTGAGGCAGCTCTCTTCATCAACTGTCTTAATAATAAAGTGGTATAATGCCAGAATTAAAAACAGAGAAAAAGGATCATATTTCTGTGTGTCACTGACAGAAGGAGGTTTATGATGAAAGAAATCATATTGATCAGGCATGCAACGGCTGAAGCCCAGGACGTTGAAAATGATTTATCACGAAAATTGGTTTCAAAAGGGCTCAAGGAATCTCTAAACGTCGGTCTTTTTCTGGCAAAATTACGAAAAGAAGTGGATATTATCTTGATTTCACATGCTGACAGAGCGGTTGAAACAGCTGACCAAATTCAGAGTATCGTTTACAGAAAGATCAAAAGAAAGATCGACATGGATCTTTATTCAGGCGGGGTGGACGATTATTTGAAAGTAATCCATAAGCTGGAAGACAACCATCAAAATGTTTTAATCATCGGGCATAATCCCGTTCTAAAAGAATTGGCAGCCTATTTTGCCAATAGCAATAGTGCCGGTATTTCTTTTCCGAAGGCTTCCATTTATGGTTTCAGTTTTGATTCTGACCAGTGGCAAGAGGTGGAAAACGCTCATTCTCAATTATCTTTTTTTATCAACAGGGAGTCTATTGAAAGCGTTCTGAGCCACACCGATGAGAAAAAGATATTTGAATCCATAAAAAAGCTATATTCAACCACACAAAAACTACTTAAACGAGCGAAAAGAGAAGGGTTTAATATGGGGATAACTCATGATATCCGGATCATGAACAGAAGATGGCTGTCTTTGACGGAATTATCCGGATGTGATAGTGAAGCATTAAAAACAGCTATCGATACTGTCATGCAGACCACGGGAAAATATCGTGACAGATGCGTTCAAACAAAAATACTGAAAAAAACCAACCATGACCGGTCCATTTACAATTACTGGAAGAAGAAAAAGACAAAGCAGAAAAAGCAGTTAGCAAAAACTTTGGGAAACAAAGTCAAGGAAGATTTTATATCTCCTTATACAGACTATTACCAGAAGATCTCAAACGAAATAGAAAGACTATCAGATTTTGAGATGAAAAGAGATATTCAGGAGTCACTTGATCAGCTGAAAATCAACTCTCATCTTACTTTGGAAGATAACAAAACCGAATTGCACGAATTTCGACTGAAAGCAAAAGATATCAGGTACAAGATAGAATTTTACCAAGAAACAAATACCGGAGATGCTTTTGAAGCTGAGCTTGAAAAATTGATTTTTCTACAAAAAAGCTTGGGGAAAATGAGAGATTACGAAAAATTGATCAAAAAAATCACAAAACAATCCGAACGTTTTGATAAAGAAGAAATTCAAGATACGGTGCTTAACATTCAAAAACTGTTACAGGAAAAATGGCTTGAGATATCCAACTTTTTGGAAAACAATCCCGATTTTACCATTTGAACTTGCTGATAGTCGAAATATTATAATTTACAGGAATGAAAACCAAAAAAGAAGAACTAAATAGGGCCTGCTGAAAAACGAAAAATACCTCAAGCCTTATTTTAAAAGTTGAGGAAATTACCGGGACTTGGTGAAATTTGAAAATAAAAACGTTTGATTCGCTCAAGTGGATAATAGATACTAATGGTTTTTACTAAAATCAAGCAACTCAATTTCATCCAACAAAGAAATCGCATATAAAGGAAGGTTCATCAGCCAGGTTTTCCCAACTTGACGTGCGCCTTTTATAACAAGCGGTTTTCTATTCTTTTTATCTTTCCACCTTTTGAGAAAAGCCATCGCTTGT
>JASUTC010000080.1 GCA_030445775.1 Thermotogaceae bacterium
ACGAAAAGACCTATCTTCATGATGTTGGTAATAACAACTTCGTAAATCTCCGATGCATGGTTAGCAATATAATCTACCTTTTTCAAGGCGATCAGGTCCCATTCGCTTTCGTTGGCAACCCTTTCTTTTTGAGTACAATGAGTGGCAATTTGTGGCAACACGTCTTCCCAATACTTTAATCGTTCTTGTTTAAAGGCCTTTCCGGATAAATATTCTTTCAAAAGTCTATGAACAATCAAATCCGGATATCTCCTAATGGGAGATGTGAAGTGGGTATATGCTTCTGAGGCCAGTCCGTAATGACCCAGATTGCTTTCATCGTAGATGGCGCGTTTCATGGTTCTGATAACGAGGCGTTCCACACTGTTTTTAAGGGGGTGGCCTTTCAAATTCTCTAATAATTTCTGTGTGGTTTGTGAATCCAGGGTTTTTGGCATTTGTTTTTCGATTCCCAGGGCCTTGATATATTCTTTCAGTTGAAGCAAGGTATCACTATCCGGGTTTTCATTGATTCTGTAGATAAACGGTAAATCCGCATCCATAAACATGGTGGCAACCACTTCATTGGCCTTAATCATGAATTCCTCAATAACTGACTCCCCAACACCACGGGTTCTTGGTAGAATATCCACGGTATGTTCATTTTTATCCAGTTTAATTTCAACCTCTCCGCTTTCTATACCAATAATGGCACCTCTTTGCCGTCTGTTCTCTTTTAAAATAGTTGCCAACTCTTTCATGTTGTCAAGGGCTTTTGTCAAACCTGTGGTTTTATCCAAAGAATTCTTGGCCATTTTGTTTCCCTCATAATACTGGTTCACCTGTTTATAAGTTAAACGCCGGTTACTTTTAATAAGCCCGTTTTCAGCCTTGAAATCCACAACCTTACCCGTCTTGTCAATTTCCATGGTTATGGCAACTACCAATCGATTCAATTTCGGCATTAGAGAACAGATCCCGTTGGATAACTCCACAGGAAGCATGGGAATAACCGTATTGATCAGATAAACACTGGTAGACCGCTCATAGGCTTCTTTGTCAATGGCTGTTCCGGTTTTGACATAATTGGAGACATCGGAAATATAAACACCTAATAAATAATTACCGTTTTGCAGTTTTCTGATGGAAATGGCATCGTCAAAATCTTTGGCATCGGCACCATCGATAGTAAAGATCAGCTCATTTCTAAAGTCTGTTCGGTCTTCACCCTTTTTGGTAAACACCTTGGTGGGTATTTTCTCTTTCTCCGATTCCACGGTCTCAGGGAATTCATCCGGAAAGGGTAAGCCATGTTTTAAGATCACAGAAGGTAAATGAATCCTGGGGTCTTCAATTTTACCCAAAACTTCTTTAATGTTCACCTTTGGCGGCATATTGTTCTTCGGATAGGATGTAATAACCCCATAGACCTTCTCTCCGGGATTGGCTCCTTTCAGATCTTTTGTCTTGTTTCTCACATTCACTGCAAATCTGTAGCCAATTCGTTTTTCATCGGGAATAATGTAATATCGTTTTCCCTCTTTGATGAGAACCCCCACAATCCTTGTCAGGTTCCTTTTAATGACCCGGATGACCTTTCCGCGGTACCAATCTCGATATTTTCCTTCGGGTTTAATCAATACAATATCACCGTGCATAGCATCTTTGGCACTCTCAGGAAAAACCACGTACTCTTTACCATCCGATGCCTTGACAAAAGCCATCTTTCCACTTCTAATGTATTCCAATTTCCCCTCTATCTGATCAGGTACCTTGGCAGAATAGCGATTATTTGGGGTTTTATAAATCCGACGCTCTTCCAATAATTCATTCATCATGTCTCTTAGTTTTTTCTTTGAATTTTTATCATATACGTTAAAATGCTTGTATATCTGTTTTAAAATCATAGGCTGATATTTTGGACTGTTGATAAAATCAAATACATCCTCTTTAGAAATCTTCATTATCATCTCTCCTTAAAAACGGCAAATTTTACTGGGATTCACATAAGAAAAGTCAATCCCTTCCTGTTTGAGCTTTTTGCCAATCTCCCTCATCCTCTCTTTCAAGTTGGGTAGATATCTACCGGATATATGATAAATGATGAGTTTCTTTGGTTTAAAGCGTTTGACTTTCTCTAAAAGTTCTCCAATTTCCGTGTGTTTATCTCCTCTTCTATCATCACTGTCTAAAAATGTACATTCATGCAAAAGGGTAGAAGTATTTTGGAAATATTCATCGGCGATAACATTGCCATCACCGCTCATGGTCAACAGGCTGTGAGTGTATTCTTCAGTCAGTTGATCACGTCCCATCTCCTTGATCATCTTTCTTATTTCAGTCTGATCAAGGGACTGATATTTTCCCTTTAGTCTTTTTCTTGTTTCGTTAATTTGAAATCCCAAAGTGACTTCGTTAATCATGTGATCCGTTTCAAAGGGAACAATATACCTGTTCATTTTTCCTGACTTTAAAACGATTTTCTCTCCAACGTCTATCTCATGAAAACTCAAATCGTATTTCAATCGGCTTCCAGTACCAATGATAAAATTCAGATAATCTTTAATCATCTGAGCGTCCTTATGATAGTAAATCTCCAAAGGCTTGTCTCTTTCACCCATGGCACTGCTTCTTGTGTTTAAAAAACCCCACAGACCTGATATATGATCGGCGTGAGAATGAGTCAGGAATATTTTCTTAACCGCAAACAATTTGTTGGTCAACATGGTGCTGATCCCCTCACCGCAATCAAAAAGAACTCTATCTGGCGAATAATAGATCCATGTTGAATACATCGCCTTAGAAAATGCTATTATTTCCAATTTTGATCTCCTGTTTCAAGTTATTATTCCTCTTGAGGCTCCAGCTTGACTTTCAAAGTCCCTTTTACTCCCCCCGGGAATTTTACATCAACATCGTAGGTACCAATCTCCTTTAGATGTCCGTCCAAGATCACGTGTTTCTTGTCCACTTTCTCTCCCAAATACTGACTGAGCTCTTTTGCAATATCCCCGTTGGTGATGGAACCGAATAATTTGCCTTTTTCACCGGCTTTTACCTTCATCACAAAAAATTCTTTCATCAGTTTATCCAATTTTTCTTTGTTCTTCTGTCTCTCTTTTTCCTCATGTTCATTTTGGACACTTTTGATGGACTTCAAATGTTTAATGGCACTTTCAGTAGCCTCTTCCGCAAGATCTCTGGGAAAAAGGTAATTCCTGGCGTATCCGTCTGAAACCTTTTTGATCTCTCCTTTTTTACCCAGTTTGGCAACATTTTCTTTTAAGATGACTTTCATCAATAACCCCTCCATTTCTCTTTAGTATTTTTCTTTACATGTTCATTGTATTCAATAATATCATCAATCGACTCTATTTTTTCGTTATCAATTTGATTAATGGCCTCTCTTACTATTTTAAAAATATCAGTAAAAGCGATTTTTCTCTCTAAAAACAATTGAACGGCAACCTCATTTGAGGCGTTGTAGGTGATTCTTTTTGAATTATAACCCTCAAGAACTCCATAAGCCATTTCCAACGCAGGATAGCGACTAACATCCATTGGCCTCAAATTCAGTTTATTCATTTCCAATTCAACATCCCCGTCTCGCAACAACCTTTCGGGATACGTTAAAGAATAGGCGATGGGAATGACCATGTTCGGCTTTCCAGCATGCAGTTTGATCGAACCGTCTTTAAAAAGGGCAAGGGCATGAATATAACTGGAATAAGAAAGGGCTGTTTTAACTCGCTCTTTATCAAATCCAAAAAACTCAACGGCTTCGATGACTTCCAGTCCTTTGTTGAACAAGGTGGCTGAATCAACCGTGATTTTTTGCCCCATGTCCCAGTTGGGATGTTTTAAAACATCCTCAACAGTAGCTTCTTTTTGCTTTTCAACCGGCCAGTCTCTTAAAGCTCCACCGGAAGCGGTAATATAGATTTTGTCAATATCTTCCAAGCGTTCGCCCTGAATGAGTTGAAAAACTGAACTATGCTCACTGTCCACAGGTATGATCATCGTGTTCTGTTCCCTAGCAATCTTTTTGATCAGACTGCCCGCCATAACCAAAGACTCTTTATTGGCAAGACACACCCTTGATGAATGCTTGAGAGCGGCAACCGTAAACCGCAGGGTCTGAGAGCCACTGGAAGCCACCACACAAATATCCGGCTGTAAGGCTTCGATGAGATGGCAGGGATCTGCATAATAACGAGCATCAGTATCTGTTAATACTTTACCAAATGAATACCCTTTTGGACGAATCTGTTTTAGCTGCTGCATAAACAGATCAGAACGGTTAGCCGCGATTCCCGTGATTTCAAACAGTCTCACATTGGCATTTGTTTTCTCTATGGCTTCAATGGTTTGACGCCCAATAGAACCGGTAGAACCGATTATTACAACGGTTTTCAAATTCATATGTGAATTTCACCGGTTTGCAACGGGCACATGGAGATATAATCACAATAAGGACAAAGGGCTGATTTTTGTGGCGAAAAATCATCCTCCTCCATCGCCTTGTATATCGGTAGGGACCTTTCAATCAACGTATTGCGAGTTTGCTCAAAGATCTCGTCATTTAAGGATTTTTCTATCATTTTATTGGGCTCAAGATAATAAAACACGCTGCTGTAAATCTTGAAGCCCTGTTCATTCATCAGCCACGCGTAGGTGAACAACTGTATAAAATCCACAAATCGGTCGTTTAATTTACCGGTTTTATAGTCAATGACTTTAAACCCCTCTTTGCCATCATGCATACATTTATCCAATCGGTCGATTCTGCCTAAAAATTGAATTTCATCATTTAGGCTGGCCTCCACAAACTGTTCGCGCTGAACCGGCTCACTCATTAATTGACTGGCGTAAAAGTTTTCCAGCATTATGAGTCCCCGTTTACCGTGTTCGATTTCAGTCGCCTTATCCATCTCAAAATCCCCCTCATCCCGGAGCTTGTTTCTCTCTATCTTCCACTCTCTGCGAAAAAGGTTCTTTAACAATTTCAATTCTCTTTTCTCCGGGCTGAAATCGAAAAACTTCTCCAAACTGCTGTGTATGGTTTGTCCCAAAAGCAAAACCGGACTGGTTTTTGTGGGGAATCGGTTGATATACTGAAATTTGAATTTAAGGGGACATTGCTCAAAAGTTGTAATCTTTGAAAAACTCATCTTCATCTTAAACATTTAAAACGCTCCCCTTCATCAATTTTTCTGCCGTTTTTAGCCTCAAAAAAACTCGTAAACTTTTTAGAGGGTAATTGAATCTCTTTCATCAGAACACTTCCCTTACCACATTTTATGAGTGCACCTGTTTTATCTATAGATAGGATAGTTCCTGGTGCCTCATGAGACTCATTATCAAAAAAACCAACGGACGATTTGATTTTAACGGACTTCTTGTTAAGAAAGGTTCTGGCACATGGAATCGGGTCAAAGGCCCTGATTTTGTTGTGAACTGCTTCTGCATCCAAATTCCAATCAACGATCAAATCTTCTTTTTCGATTTTTGAAGCGTACGTGGCCTTTTCATGATCCTGCTCATTAAAGTGAACATCAGAAGCAGCCAGTTTTTCCAGAAACTCTATAAGCAATCGTTTGCCAGCCTTTTCAAGCTTATCATAGACCTGTTCCAGATTATCCGTTGTTTCAATGGGTACGCTTTTCTGTAAAGCCATATCTCCCGCATCCAACTCCTCAGTGATCTTCATGATGGTGATACCGGTTTCACTTTCTCCATTTTCAATGGCTCTCTGGATAGGGGCAGCCCCACGATATTTGGGTAAAAGAGAAGCGTGAACGTTGTAAATACCCTGGGCGGGTAAGTCGATAACTTTCTTTTTCAGAATTTTGCCAAAGGCAACCACGATAATCACATCGGGTTCTAAATCAACCAATTGTTCAAATCCCTTCTTCAAATTCACCGATCTGGGTTGAAAAATGGGGATATCGTATTTCATAGCCATCTTTTTCACAGGAGTAGGCCTGAGGGTAGCTCCTCTGCCGGACACCTTATCCGGTTGTGAAAAAACGCCAACAACGTTGTATTCTGCTTTTACAAGAGCTTGCAAATGTGAAGCGGAAAAATCAGGTGTCCCCATGAAAACGATTCTCATAGACTTATCCGGCATTCATATACACTTCTTTAGCCTTTTCTTTAATGACATCCAATTTCTTTTTCAACAACCGTTTTTTCAGTTTACTGATGTGATCGATAAAGAGAACCCCGTTTAAATGATCCGTCTCATGCTGAATAATTCTGGCCAGATAACTGGAGATTTCCTCTTCTTTTTGAGTTCCATCAACCAGTTGATACCGAACCTTAATCATCTTTGAACGTTCCACATCCTCAAATATATCCGGAATGGATAAACAACCCTCTTCAGCAATGTCTTTTTCATCTGAAAAATAGAGGATCTCCGGGTTGATATAAGCCCGCCAACCCGAACCGGTGCCATCGTCCTCAATAAAGATCTGCTTTTTCAACCCCACCTGCGGCCCTGCCAAACCGGCACCATCTTCTTTGTACATGAGTGTGGCCATATCTTCTATAATTTTGTGCAATTCTTCATCAAACTCAGTAACCTTCTCAGCCTTTTCCCTTAAAACCGGGTCACCGTAAAACCTTAACTTCATTTCCATTTCATCATCCTTCCATTTTCTTCAATTCCTGATACCATTCATGATCATACATGAATACTGTCAACGGTGTAATCGATACAAAATTCTTTTGTATGGCGATCCAATCACTGTCCTCAGGTAATTCTTCTTCTTTGATATCACCCATAAGCCAAAAATAATCATTGCCATAGGGATCCAGTCTCTTCTCAAAATAATCATCAAAACGCCTGGAACTTTGCTTTGTATAGCGAAAACCTTTAACTAAATCGTATTGGACCGACGGCACATTAATGTTCAGCGCTCCAAATCGTTTAATTGTTTTAACATCAAACTCCTTTAAAAAATCCACCAAGAATACCCCTGCCGTACAAAAATGCGGCTCCTTTGGATTGATACTGGAGATGGCAATAGAAGGATATCCCATAATTGCCCCCTCAAGAGCTCCTGAAACCGTCCCGGAATAAGGAATATCCGTTCCCAGGTTAGCGCCGCGGTTAATACCGGAAACAACCAAATCCACATCCTTACCGGCCAATTCCAAAATACCAATCTTCACACTGTCTGCCGGTGTACCTGTCACGCCATATCCGAAAAAAGTATCCTTTTTGTAAACCTTTTTTGCCCAAATGGGTTTGCGTAAAGTAATCGCATGTCCCGTGGCACTTTGCTCTGTATAGGGAGCCGAGACCACCACTTCATGTCCCGCTTCTCTTAAACAGTCATTTAAACAAGCGATTCCTTCTGCATGTATACCATCATCATTTGTTATTAAAATCTTCACTTTTCAACCTCTTTTCTATTATGTAATACGAATTCAACAAAACTTATAATATTCTATCATTAAGATTATATCATGATTTGTACGTGTTATAATAGCATGCATTCGATTAAACCATAACAACAATTGTGCTTTTGGGAGAGTGGTAATCTTGAAGAGATGGTGCGCTGTTGTAATCATCCTTCTCTTAACGGGAAGCGCGTTTTCAGCATACATTAACAATCGTATTATCGACAATTGGTCAGGATACGGCATGGCTTATTATACTTACGAGGATAATGGAAACACCGTCTTTAAAACCATGTACCATTATCAGCCTTGGGGATCTACCATGAACTTCTACTACGTTCCGGCTATGAACAACATCACCCTGGAACAACCCTCTCCCCCTTCACTTAGACGAAATTCCGAAAAAGAACTCATCATCATCTTCTGGCTATACAGAAACGGCATCTTCTCATTACAACATCATGTCTTAGACGCCTACAGAAGAATCACCGCTAAGGGCCCAAAAGGAGCTGCCGGTTTTGAAACACCTTATTCTATTATGAGAGTGGATTGCCAGGATGACAAGGATGTGTTTTATAT
>JASUTC010000081.1 GCA_030445775.1 Thermotogaceae bacterium
GTGTCTTTAAAAACATTTCATGATCTTCATCATCTTCAAAGATAATTTGTTTATTAATTCCCCGAAGAATCACATGATAGATGCCTGTTTCGCTTTTTACTCTTCTTGTTCTTGGCATTTTTTCAACCCTTATTTTTAGTTTTATTCATCAAAAACAACTGCTATCTACATGCGTTTCAACTTTCAGTTGAAACAAGGCAACGACTTTAAAAGTTGAATATAGGAGCTTTTTTTATAAATTGTTGAGGTTATAAGCAACTATTTCATTATACCATACTAACCATGAGAACCGTCCCTTCGGTTTTATTGGTAAGTGCTCTGAGTTATTCAGCAGGTCCTATGTATGAATCTTTGCGAGGGATGCTTGGAAATTAAGAATAAAACTTTTCTTTTAACAAACTTTGACTCATGATTTATTCAAAACGGAAAAATGACTTATTATCGCATAAAAATTAAGTGATAAAATGAATACTATCAGGAATTATAGAGTAATCTTGTTAACATATAGCCGGTTTTATTGTGATATTATCTTATAGAAAATAATATTGGAGGGGTTATATGAAAAGGTCTTATGTTGTTATGTTTATTCTTTTATCCATTCTTTTTGCAAGTTGTACTTCAACTTTATCAGTATTTAATGAACCTTTGGAAAAAACCAATCTAAAGATAACTGATTTTGAAGAGGTTGAAAATGGTACGGTTGAATCTGTTGTGAAAACTGTCAGTAGCATTGAAGTAGTGGAACTGATGGTTGAATTGGAAAGCTTATTCTCCAATACAACTTCCGGCAGGATTTTAATTCGAAATCAAGACAGAGCCGATATGGTCGCTCAAATTTTGTTGCTTTTTGATGATGTTATTGATGTGATAAATGAGAGTCCATCTGCTTTTGAACAATTACTTGAATTGAAGCCTATATTAGAAAAAATTAAATATGCACCTAATCGCTATGATCTTAAAATAGAACTTGCTGGAACCGCAAAGACTGAGTTTTTAAGAAATATGGGGGTTTTGTTTGAGATGGATTTTCCTACCGAGAATGATCTTTATATTGATTATCGTGATCTTGCTTTTACTAATTTTGCTTTGGATATCTTGTTCTTTTTTAAAGAAAACGAGAATGAGCTCAGTACATTGCTAATTGAAGGTGCTTCTTATTTCACAGGGAATCAACCTTTCAATAATTTGTTTTATTCAGCAGTGGAAAATTTCTACTGGGAAGATTTAACATTAACGACGAAGGAATCATGGGAAAAGTTTTCTAACTTGTGGGATTACATCGCTAATATTTCTTCTCCTGAAGAGGAGGTAAGATTAAATGACGTATTCCAAGAAACATATTTAAGACTACCGAATATCGGGTGCGTGATTAACCTGGCTGATATGGTTATGGCTTTTTTCATTGACGTTTTTGGTTTTGAATCAAATTATACCAACGAATTGGGAAGAACAACTTATACAAGTATGTATCAATTATTAGCAGAAACGAGCAATCATGAAGGAGATATATCCATTAGCAGGTCGCTAAGTTTATCCGCAAATGAAATGGATATCTCAATTCCAGAAGGCTTTGAGATCAGTATCAATAATTTGAAGATAACAGGAAACACAAGGATAATTGATCTGTTTAAAGCTTTAGAGCCGGGGTTTTTATCTTCTCCTATTACTGTAAATATCGCATATTCAGATGAAGTGGAGTATTTACAAGAGAATGAGATTAAAAATATAGGATTCAAAATCGCTTTTCATACCAAACTCAATTTTCCGAAATTATCTCAGATAACAACTGCGAAATCAAATATTTCCATTAACAGGGACCTTTTGAAAGCACTCATTGATAAAAATATCTGGGAGTATGTTTCAGAACCCAATAATCTTACTAAAGAAACCTTTAACGATTTATTATTCGATATTGCAGATCATGTAGCTTTCCTGGATATAGCAGATGACAAAAGCGGTTCCATATCTCTTTGTTTTGGAGATGCTAATTCATTTGCATTGGGATTTGAGTTAATGGAGATCACTTTTTGGGATCTGTTGAATCTTTATTTGAATTAGATTTTTACCAACGGTCTAAAGAGGGTATAGTCCCCACTATTAAAGAAATTTAACATCATAAAGGAGTGGATATGAGTACATTCGACAGTACAAAAGAATCATTAAAAGAAGTTTTGAAAGAAATTTGTTTGGGAAAAATTCAATTACCCGATTTTCAACGTGGTTGGATTTGGGATGACAATCACATCAGGGATCTTTTAGTAAGTGTTTCTCGTTCTTTTCCTGTGGGCGCCGTTATGATGTTGGAAACCGGTGGTGGGATGCGTTTTCAAACAAGACCCGTTGAAGGATTGGAAAAAACAGAAGCTGTGAAGGCAAACCCTGAAAAGTTGATTTTGGATGGACAACAACGCCTCACTACTTTAACTCAAGCAATTGCTCTTACGTGTCCAGTTAATACCCGAACAAGTAAGGGTAAAGAAATAAAAAGGCATTACTATTTTGATATCCGTCAAGCTCTGGCAACTCCCAATGATTTGGATATTGCAATTATTGGGGTGGATGAAAACAAACAAATTCGTAAGAATTTTGGCAGAGATATTGTACTTGATCTGTCTACAAGAGAAAAAGAATGCGAACAAATGTACTTTCCCTGTGATCAAATAATGAATTCTGACAAATGGGAAATGACTCTTTACGAAGTTGCACCTGATAATTATCCAAAGTTTATGGAGTTTAGGGGTAAAATACTTGATTCTTTTAGGCACTATCAACTTCCAATTATTGAATTACATAAAGAAACAAGTAAAGAAGCTGTTTGTATAGTGTTTGAAAAGGTCAATACAGGTGGGGTTCAACTGTCTGTTTTTGAACTGATTACGGCCAGCTATGCTGCCGACGGGTACAATTTAAGAGATGATTGGTTTGGTTCTGAGGCACGTGGAGTGGATTCCCGTAAGAAGAGAATCGGAAAAGATCCATTGTTGGTTGGGATTGAAGCCACTGAATTCTTGCAGGCAATCACGTTGTTACATACCAGAGAAAGGAAATTAAAGGATATCAAAGAGGGGAAAACGGGAAAGCAAATTCGCCCAGTAAGTGCCAAAAGAGCAGATGTGCTTGATTTACCTCTTAGCGCATGGAAAAACCTTGCTGATCAAGTGGAAGAAGGTTTTAAACTGGCGGGAAAGTTTCTTAAAAAGGAGTCTTTTTATTCCCCTAAAGAAATTCCTTATAGTACCCAAATTGTTCCACTGGCAGCAATTTTATCTTATTTGAAGGAAAGATGGTTGGAACCGAAAATCTACGACAAGTTATCGCAATGGTTCTGGTGCGGCGTGTTAGGAGAATTATACGGTGGCGCGGTTGAAACCCGCATTGCCAATGATTATGAGCAAATGATCAATTGGTTTGAGGATGATGAGAGTCTGCCCAGAACGATCTTGGATGCCAATTTTCAAACGGATAGGTTCTACACATTAAAATCCCGTTTAAGTGCAGCGTATAAGGGTATTAATGTGTTGGTTTTAAGAAACGGTGCAACTGACTGGTACTGGAAAGCCAGTATTCAGGAGTTGGATGTTGACGAGGTATCGCTGGATATTCACCATATTTTCCCCAAGGATTGGTGTCAAAAGCATAACATTTCAAAAGAGACATACGATTGCATTTTAAACAAAACACCACTTTCATACAGAGCTAACCGGAAAATTGGCGGTGATGCCCCTTCGGTTTATTTACCCAAACTCCAACAGGAAAAAAACGTGGGACTGTCCGATTCCCAAATGGATGCCATTCTTCAGACACATTTGGTTTTCGCCAATTTCCTTAGAACAGATGATTACGAGGGGTTTATTCAGGACCGTTCCGAAAAGTTAAAGCAGCTAATTGAAAAGACCATGGGTAAAGAAGTGAGTGAGGCAGAGGACATTGCATGAGTTGAAAAGTAAACAAACCGATTATTGTGGCTATCTGTTCCAACTGCGGGCATGATATTTTTAACAACAAACTTGAAAATGAAAACCTGAAAAGAGATTTATACGAGAAAATCATCCAAGAAGATCAAGGATGTGTTTTTTTGAAAAATTATGCTTTTATTGATGGGAATAACTTGTTTTATGGAGTAAAGAGCCTTGGTTTCGTAATGGATTTCGCTAAATTTCATTGGTATGATTAAAGGGAATGAACCCTTATATAATCGGTTAACATCTGCCGGTTATGATCTGTTTTTCAAAGAAACCACAAAGACAAAGACGGGTATAAATCCTCCATAGGAGAATTCAATCGTGTCGTTGTTCATGGTTGTATCACTCCTTTGCAAATCTTTATCTTTCAAGAAACTCATGGTTTTATCCGACTGGTTTAGCTTGACATTGGTTGAATAACAAAACATCTATCATCCGAAATGTTAACATTCCTCCTCCTATTATGACATAAATAGGGCATTATAGAAAAATCAGGCTTAACTTTCACGCAATATCTGCCGATAAAAGGTTGAGGATTTAACAAGAGAACAGTAGGGAGAGATAAAATGATCATTTCACATAATCTATCCGCTATTAATGCCCATCGAATTTATCAAAAGAATACAAGGTCTCTTAACAATACACTGGAGAGATTGTCGACGGGATTACGCATATCCAAAGCAGCCGATGACGCCATGAATGAGATGTCTGCCATCCTGAACCGGATGCGTGAGCTTACGGTTCAATGTGCCAACGATGTCAATACCAGTGAAGATCGACAAGCCATCCAGCAAGAGTTGAATCAACTGCAAGATGAGATCAACAGAATTTCCACAAGCACAGAGTTCAATGGGAAGAAACTCCTGTCAGGCGACATGGCGGCTTTGACTTCCACGGACGATCTGCGGACGAAAGTCCAGGTCAATGGCAGTCTGGCAACCCCCAATGGAGGAAGTGCTGAAGGGAATTATGAACTGAAGATCATGGCTCGCCCTGCTGGAGAGGGACAGGTTCAGAAGAGTGCGCAGATGAAACTGAATAAAAACACAACTATACAAAAAACAACTATGGTAGGGACTTCAAGGGTAAAAACCGGTAACAATCCTCCAAGCAAACCTATACTGATTGCACCCGACAATGAATCTACAGGTGTTCCCACTGATGTCACCCTTAGCTGGGAAGAAAGCACCGACCAAAATGGTGATGCCATCAAATACTACGTATATTACGTATATATCGACAACGTCAAAAACACAAACCGAAACGTCACCATCCAAGGAATAGAATCAACCATTTATCAGCCTAAAGATATCGAGAAAGGAAAAACAACCTACTATTGGTTCATTATAGCAAAAGATAAACATGGTGCAGTCACAAAGAGTAACACGTTTAATTTTATAACTTTTTAACCATTAATTTCATGCGCAAAGAAGAAGATCATAAACTAAAAATTTGAAGGGAGAGAAAAAAATGGAACTTAATGACATCATCAATTTGAACAAAATGGTAGCGAGGGATTTGTTTTTATTATCAAATGAGGCTTCCGGTATAGACAGTGTGTTTTCACCTTTTCTTGTTTATCCTAGTTTGAGGACAGACAAGGTACCATTCAGATTAAGTGAACAGGAAGCAAGGATGCTCTATATCAGAAAATTAAATGAATTGGGGTTATATCATTCAATTGAAACACCAACTGTTAATCTTTATCAACAAACCGGCACAAAAGGACTAAGTGCAAGAATTGACTTAACCATTTTTAACGACAAGACCAACAACGGAAGTAGTCACAAGGCTCTTGAAAGAGATGTAAATGTAGAATTCAAAACCACAAATTGCAATCCTGCCAATATCAAAAAAGATATGGAGAAATTTTCCAAAGAAAAGGTAACTGGAAACTGGTTTCATGTTCTAAAAAACGTTGACAGCCGAACGTTAAATGTTCTTTTTGATAAATTTGTGCAGTCCATGAGCTTTTTTGCCTTTACAAAACCGATTGTCTTTTGTTTTGCTATTTTTGACAAGCGGTTTTCCTTGTTAAAGGTTTATGATCCGTCAAAAAAAGAACCTCTCAAGGATTTTTTTGATTTTAAACTTTCTGTCAAAAATGGAAGTGTTACGATTGTAAATGCAAATGGATGGGAATTCTCATGAATAAAGGTGATAAATAATTTAAGGGTTCCACTGCAAAAAGGTCCATTTCCGATGACATATTCGCAAAATCAAACGATATTTCATTTGCGGGAGCCCACATGGGGGCTCCCCTACAAGAGCTTACATAACCCTTAAATAAAGGCGTAGGGGAGGGCCCATGTGCCCTCCCGCAGAATAATTGCGGAGATGACTTTTTGGATAATCATTTTAAAAACAGCTTTTTGCAGGGGAATCATTTAAGGATTACAATTGATGCAAATGTATAAGGAGGTTTTATGAGGATAAGAGTATTAGCTTTTACCATAATCATTTTTGTAATTTCTCTGATACTATTAGGTTGTGTTTCTGGAGTGAGTGCAGTGGAAACATTTAATCTGTCTGATTTGGAGGGCTATTGGATCCCCGCCAATGAAAATATTGCTTATTTGTTTTTTGATTATGATGAAAAAGGGTTAGTTCTTTATAATGCTTTTCCTTTTTTGGAAAAGAACGGTATGTATGATAAGTACGATAATATAAAATTTAACAAAAAAACGGAAGAATTTATTATAACTGTTGAAGAACAAATGACTTTTGACAATGACTATTTTAAAAACGGGATTTTCCTAAATGGAGAATATCAAATACTGTGTGAGATTTTTTTTGTGTTTAGAAATGATGATCCTTATACTTTAAAAGATGAAAAAGCAATTTTAGCTCAAAAGTTCCATTATTATGTTTTTCTTGAGGGTGAATATGTTTTTTGGAAAACGGATCACATAGCACAACAAGATCAAGAATCATCCCGATGGATTAAGGATGTAAAGCCTCCATCAATAATGAGTTTTTTTCCTGAACCAATTCTAAAATGCACCTTTTCCGAAGAGGGAGTTCCTTCAGATTTACTTAAAAAAGATTCTGAATATACCCTTATATTTGAAGCGATTCCAGATAAAGTATTTCCATTTTGCTCCAAACAAGCAACTGTATCTTTTGTGTCAGTCGATGAAACAATTAGTTTTTCTTCCTTTGGCATGAAGGATAGTTATAAAGAAAAAAATGATGTATTCATAATCAATCCTGATGATTTTTGGGTAGGAGAATGGATTTGGATACCAATTGGTGAGAACCTGGACATTACAATGGGTAGTATTGTTTGGACAGATAAAAATGATGAAAGACAATCTGTGAAAATAAGAGCTGCTGATGCTTTTAAATTCAATGGAGAATATGAAATATTACCAACAGGAACTATAACAATAGAAGGTATGGATGATGTTTATGAAAATAATGAAGTAGTTGTTATTAATATTCCAGATAGAAATATGATCATTAATACTATTGATTATGAGGAATACACTTATTCAGCAAACAATAGCCAATTTAAATTCGTTGCAACAGATACTAAAAAGAATCAAAGCCTAAAATTTGAAGCCTATTTTTCACATGGTGGTTTGTTAGTCGAAAACAGGGGGCTGGATGATATTTATGGAGAAATAAATATTAATGATAACAACATAACTTTTACAGGTACCCGAACTACAGGCCCCTTTTAGAATGGGGGTTGATTATTGACAATAGCTAGATATCCAAAAGTATCCTATCCAAAGGTATCCAAAGGGACGGTTCTTTTGGTGAGCCTCATTTGCTAAATACCGCTTAAAAAGACATAATAAGCGTTAACGTTAGACAATAAACTACTAAAAGAAAACGCTAAACTTTACGGATAACATATCGACTAATACCTGTGATTCTTGCAATTTGGCGTTCTGAAAGTCCTTTTTTCAGAAGAAATTTGAGGCACTTTGTTCT
Source organism: Thermotogaceae bacterium (assembly GCA_030445775.1). Taxonomy (GTDB): domain Bacteria; phylum Thermotogota; class Thermotogae; order MWEM01; family MWEM01; genus JASUTC01. Next base: position 7,905 of record JASUTC010000081.1, read on the forward strand.
TTTTTTGCCGTCAAAATGGTTCAATTCACTGGAGGATCCTACAGCATATTTTTT
>JASUTC010000082.1 GCA_030445775.1 Thermotogaceae bacterium
TCATCAAAAAGATTGAGGGGATTATTCGGAAGTGACCCTGCACTTCACTCCTCCGGTAAAACCCTCGCCAATTCCGGGTCAATGGCGATAGAAACCTTCTCGCCTTCTTTGTAAATCTTCTTTTGGACCGGGTTGTCGATTTGTACCAGCACCTCTCCAAACTCCGTGCTGATAAACGATTCCACACTGTTTCCCAGATAGATGTTTGTTCGGACTTCTCCGTCCAGGATGCCCTTTCCCGGTTCAACGGGTTTCATGGACTCGGGACGGCACATCATGGTGGCTTTTTGGCCGCTTTTTATGCCTTGGACATACGAATAGGTGTCGAAGACTTTATCGTTGATCTTTACCACACATTTTTCTTCAGTAACCTCCTGAACTTCTATAGGGAAAAAGGCGACTTTTCCGATAAAGCCTGCGACAAATTTCGAGTCGGGTTTTTCGTAAATCTCCTCAGGGCTTCCCACTTGAATAATCTTTCCGGCATTCATGACAATGATCTGATCGGACAAACTCATGGCCTCCACCCGGTCATGGGTGACGTAAACAGCTGTTATTCCGAAGGATTTTTGAATCCTTCTGATCTCAACGCGCATCTGCTCTCGCAGGAGAGCATCCAGGTTTGAAAGGGGCTCGTCAAGTAAAAGAACAGAGGGTTGGACAATGAGCGACCGGGCAAGGGATACCCTTTGTTGTTGTCCCCCCGACAACCTGGAAGGAGCCCTTTGCGCCAGTTGCTCAAGTCCGACTAACTTCAATATCTCCATAACCCGTTTTTCGATCTCTGATTTGGATATCTTTCTCAATTTTAAGCCGTAAGCGATGTTGTCAAACACGTTCATATGAGGAAAAAGGCCGTAGCTTTGAAAGACCATGGCCGTATCCCTTTTGTTGGGTGGCAAATAGGTGACATCCTCGTTGCCGATGTACACTTTACCCTTTGTTGGAAGCTCGAAGCTTGCGATCATGCGCAATGTGGTTGTTTTCCCGCATCCGGAAGGTCCCAATAAAGTCACAAGTGTCCCCGGCTCGATGAGAATGTTGGCATCCTGAACGGCGTGAACCTCACTGTGAGATTGTTTATCTTTAAATATTTTTGTGATGTTTTCAAGATTTACAGATGCTGTTTTTGTCTTCATATCATCAACCCCTCATTACCGCATCGTTTTTTGCGAGAACCTTGTTCTCCCTTATCAATAATCTCATCAGTCCAAATACTGCCAGAACAATGATGATGAGCGTCGTTGACAAAACACTTGCCAATCCGAAACGCAGATTTTCGGAGAAATTATAAATTAAAACCGTCATGTGATACCACTGTGCCGAGATGAGGAAGATAACCGCACTGACAGCCGTCATGGACCGGACAAAGGTGTAGGAAAGGCTGGATATAAAAGCGGGTCTGATCAGAGGCAAAATAATCGTTCTGAACACCGTGGGTACATCCGCCCCAAGATCCTGTGCCGCCTCTTCGATGGCCGGGTCAATCTGGCGCAAGGTGGCCACGCCCCCTTCAATGCCAACGGGGAGTTCTCTCACCACGTAGTTGATGATGATGATGGCAGCCGTTCCCACGAGAATCAGCGGTGCCTTGTTAAACGCCAGGATAAAACTGATACCGATGAGGGTTCCCGGAATGGCAAACGGTGTCATCAAGAGGATTTCCATAAATCGTTTCCCAAAAAATCTCTTTCGTACAATGATCATGGCCGCCACCATAGCAATGATTCCTGCGATCGGCGTGGCGATGGTCGCCAGGACAGTAGTATCCAGGATGGCGTCCTTTCCTCTTTGTAGGGCTTCCGTCCAGTTTTCAAGGGTGAACGAGTAATCGATCCCCCAATTCTTAACAAAGCAACCTGCTACAATCGTTCCGTACAGGCCAATTAAAAAGGCAACGATCACAATCATCAGGGTTAACAGTGTGTATTTGACAGGCTTTGACGTCAACTCCGTTAAATTCGCCGAAGGCTTTCCCGTAACGGTAACGTAGGATTTTTTACTGACCCATGTTCTTTGAACCAAAAACGCCGTCAATGTTGGTAATAATAACAAAATGGAAAGCGCAGCTCCGTTACCAAGCCGATTCATCCCCGTGACTTCCATATAAGCTTCAACCGACAATACCCGGTAATCACCCGAAAGAATCAACGGGTTGGCAAAATCCGCCAAAGAGTTGGTAAAAACCAGCAACCAGGCACTCAATATCCCCGGTACGGCCAAAGGCAAGGTGACGGATGTGAAGGTCTTCATTCGGCTGGCACTCAGGTCCATGGCGGCATCCTCCAGGGTTGAATCGATGGCGTTAAGCACACCCACCATGGTCAAATACGCGATGGGAAACATCCCCATGGTCTGAACCAGTGTCAGGCCGCCAAGACCGTATATGCTAAAGTTTTGGACATTTAGAAGTTGTTTGGTGATCAACCCGTTGTTGCCAAACAACAGGATGATGGACAGGGTGAGTGAAAAAGGCGGGGAGATAATCGGCAAGGTCGCCATGGTGGAAAAGAACTTTTTCCCCCTTACCGCCGTCCTGGTGATCACGAAGGCAAACAAAAAACCCACCAGTGTGGAGAATGTGGCAGTGGATAGACCCAGTTTGATACTTCCCCAAAGGGCTGAAACGTATTGCTTTGTTGTCAGGATGGTCTTCCAAGTCTCAAGGGAAAATTGTCCGTCTTTGATAAAGGTGAGACGAACTGCTTCGAATAGGGGATATACGATGAATATCCCAACGATAAGCAGGAGAAAGAGAATGATAAAACTGAGCATGGGATCCCTTGTAAACTGTGACAACCAATAGACCACGAAGAATATGGCTGCAACGGCCAATATGAATAAATTAATCAAGTTGTTGAATTTATTGTATTCCTTGTTATTAAAGAGAAAGATTCCAACCCCTGTCGGAAACCCCATTTCGTCTTTGATTGGTGCAAATACAAGACGGTTATCTGAGTCCCGGTAGATGTAGTTATCCTGTGCAAAATACAGTTCATCGTAAACTGCACTTTCAACTCCCTTTTCAAAAACGGCAGTCTCTTCAATGCCTGAATAGAATTTAAGCAATTCTTCTTCAACTGTAAAAGGCTTACTGTCACCGTATCCCGGAAGCCCTTTAATGTAAATGATGTTTAGATCGGGATGTCTCTCCTTATTGGTCGTCAACCAACCTTCTATCTCCGTTTCTTCGGTTGGAGCAGACAACAACAAGGCACTTGCCAATTCGGCTCTATTGCTTTGAATGATATTGGCGAATTCATCTTTCACATTGTTGAATATCCAAAAATCCAGGATTAAAACCAATACAAGTAACACGATAAATACAGCAACTTTCTTTTTCGTAAACAACTCAATCACTTCCTTGGCTTAAGAAATGGAGTGGCAATAAACAATAGGGCGGATCGACTGATCCACCCTTTTAGAACAAATTATTTATTTCCGATTTCCCGATTCCATCTGCCTACAAGTCTTTCTCGGTTTGCGGCATCCCAGACCAGGTCCTGTTCAACGGTGTTGAGTTTGTTTACATCTATGGCAATTGCTTCTTGCGGAGCGTTCTTGGAAACTGGCACGACATACCAGCTGGCGAAGATTTCCTGTGCCTCTTTACCAAGCAGGAAATTGTAAAGTTTCTTGGCATTAACCGGTTCAGGACCGTCTTTAACCAAAGACATGGAAGCAATTTCGAATCCCGTTCCCTCTTCAGGTACGGTGATCTCGATGGGCGCACCCTGTGCCTTTAATCTGACAAGGTCATGAGCGTATCCAATGGCGAATGGGATTTCTCCGATGGCACAACTCTTACCACCGGCCGATCCGGATTTTGTGTACTGCTCGATACTGTTATCCAGATGTTTGAGGAACATGAAAGTCAAATCCTCGTCACCATGAAAAATATCCAACAGAGTTGTCACAACGTTATATGCCGTCCCTGAAGTATTTGGATTGGCAACTCTGACTAGTTTTTCATATTTGGAATCGATGATGTCAAACCAGCCCTGGGGTGCTTCGAGACCCAGTTCCTTTGCCCTGTCGATATTGGTTGCAAAGGCAATCGGTCCAATATACAAACCGGCCCAGTAAAATTCCGAATCGATGTATTCTGCTGGCGTGTTGGCAAGCATTGGTGATCGATAAGGGGATGTCAATCCTTTCTGTTTGGCCTCGATATGACCAAGTCCCACACCGCCTGCCCAAATGGAAGCCTGAGGATTTTCTCTTTCAGCTTCAAGTCTGGCAGTCGCTTCACCGGTTGATAATCTGACCCATTCAACCTTAATTCCCGTCTCCTCTTCAAATTTGTCGAAAAGCTCTTTGGCAAGAGGTTCCTCGAACGTTGTGTACGCCTTTACGATTTCAGCTCCCAACATGACAGAAACACTTAACAACAACACAAGCATCAGGACAAAAAGTTTTTTCATGTTAATTCCTCCTTTTTCAATTTATGGTGCATAAAAAAGCCATTTTTTCATTATTTTGAATTCTAACCCTCGTCGTATTCTCTTCTTCTGATTTTCCCAATCTTAAATCCCGCATAGCACAAAACAATCATGAGAATAACAAATGACAACAGGCCAAGGCTGGATAAATCCAGAACGCTGATCACATCGTTTTGCATTTCGATTGTCCCAAAGGTTTGGGGAAACAGGACAATCAGCCAATAGACCCCGTAAAAACTGATGATTAAAGCACCAATGACCACGGAAATCAGGGAGACCGCCCGTTCCTGGGAAATTAACGCCAGGATGCCGATAATCACGGCGAGAAAGCCCGCAATGGCGAAGGGGATCCACGCCGGGGGGCTAAATTGGGGGTAATTATCCATAATACTGGTGTATACCCCGGGTGAAATGATGTTGTACAACCAAATGCCGATGAAAAATCCCGCCAACATGCCCACCAGAAAAAACAGGAACTTAAAGAGGGCGAAGACAACGGCAGCAATCACCACACCGGTTAAAATCATAAACACGATTTGTGCGGTTTCATTAGTCCCAATGAGGTTTTTTACATATTCAATGTTGTAAATCAAGGGGTAAACCAAACCCACACCTGCGATAAAACCAACTACCGATATGATGATTTTCGGAAACAACCGGCTGGCCAATAACAGGGCAACGGCAATGGGGATGGAAAAATACCACTGGTTGATAATCTGCGACAACAAGGGGAAAAAATAAGTGATGTCCGCTTGATCAATCATTTGTACCGTGTTCATCTCGTTTCACTTCCTTCTAAGATGGCGGCCAAATAGCCCACCACGTGGGAATAATCCCCGGTCATAACCCCGCTGGTAGAATGCTTGATGACTCTCGGTTCTCCCAAACCCGAAGTCAACAAGGCACTCACGGGTCCAAATCCGCACATGGAGATATCATGTTCGGTGATGGAACTGTAAAGCCGTTCCACATTTGAGGACAGGATATGAGAAATCACTTCCTCGTCCTTTTGGCGTGTAATCTCCTCACTTTCATAATGATTGAGATCCGTAGAAGCGATAAACAGGATCTTCTTTTTCTTCTTCATCTCCGCAAAAACCTGTCCGATTTCTTTGGCGGTTTGCTTTCTCTGATCCATCATGGTGATGGGGAGAATTTTAATGTCTCTACCGTAAACATATTGAAGCAACGGTAATTGTATCTCAATGGAATGTTCATTGATGTGGGCATCGTAATTGATAGAAGCGTATTCGTATTCGTCAATAAAAAAGGAGGCCAATTCCTCATCGATAGCAACATCTCCAAAAGGTGTAACCCAAACGCCTTTGTCCCAGACACTCACAGGCATTCCCGTGCCCGTGTGGCTGGGTCCCAAAATTACGATACTCTCCGGATGACCCATTTTTGCCGCCTCTGTTAAACCACAAGCAGCTACCGGTCCGCTGGCCATATACCCTGCATGTGGCATGATCAAACCAAAACTCTGTTGAATCTTTTGATCTTTAACAGTGGGTTCTTTACCAGGTCCTTCGCTATGATTGAAAAGCCCCTTGATTTGATTGGTTAACGCCATAGTATTTCCCTGATAAAAAACTCCGGAGACAATCGGTTGCCTTTCCATACTATCGCCCCTTTCTTTGCGGTCTTGATATGATTATACCATAATGTAACAATTTGGAAAATAGCTACATCAGGTCATTTTTAAAATAAAGGGGCATGGTGTATAATCGGAATCGATTGATTAGGAAAGTAAACTAAAAGGAGCGATGATATGCTAAAAAGATTTATTTCCTATTACAGACCTCACATAAAACTGTTCATTCTGGATATCTCATGCGCCTTCATGATGGCCGGAATTGACCTGATTTTTCCGCAGCTCACTCAGAGAACACTTGACCAATATATTCCCAACGGTGAAATGCAAACGCTGCTGATCATGATCCTCATCATGGCGGCTCTCTATACATTGAGAATGGTATTCAACTACATTGTGGACTATTGGGGACACGTGGTGGGCACCCGTATGGAATACGACATGCGAAAAGAGATCTTCTCTCACCTGCAGTCACTGTCGTTCAGTTATTTTGACAAAGTACGTACCGGTAAGATCATGTCCAGGATCATCAGTGACTTGAGAGACATCACCGAATTGGCCCATCACGGCCCTGAAGATGTCTTTATCTCCATCGTCACATTGATCGGAGCCTTTATCCTTTTAATAATGACCAATGTGTACCTGACACTGATCGTCTTCTCATTCGTCCCCATCATGTTGTTCTATGGGATAAAAAAGAGAAAGAAAATGGCCGTCGCCTTCCGAACTGTTCGTAAAAAGATTGCCAACGTGAACGCCGATCTGGAAAACAGCATTTCCGGTATTCGCGTGGCCAAATCCTTTACCAACGAAGACTTCGAAATGGAAAAATTCGACCTGGGCAACAACGAATTCAGAGAGTCCCGAGAATTTGCCTTTAAAGCCATGGCCGAGATGACCTCAGGCATTACCTATCTCAACAACCTCCTGAAAGTCATCCTTCTCGGAGTGGGAGGCTATTTTGCTTTTCGAGGTTGGCTTAGCGTGGGTGCACTGGTGGCCTTTTTCATGTACATCGAACTCTTCTTCCAACCGGTTAGAAGACTGATGATGTTTACCCAACAATATGAATCCGGAATGGCCGGATTTGAAAGATTCGTGGAAGTGTTGAACATCCATCCCGAAATCCAGGAAAAAGAAGATGCGATTGAATTGGAAAATGTGAAAGGCGAAGTGGATATTGACAACGTCTCCTTCTCATACGATCAAAAGGAATACGTTCTAAAGGGATGCTCCTTGAAAATACCGGAAGGAAAGACCATTGCCTTGGTCGGCCCTTCCGGAGGCGGAAAAACAACTCTTTGTCATTTAATCCCCAGATTCTACGAAATCAACGATGGATCCATCAAAATCGATGGCATTGACATCCGTGACGTCACCTTGGAGTCATTGAGAAAAAACATCGGCATCGTCCAGCAGGACGTCTTCCTGTTCGCCGGAACCATCCGGGACAACATCGCTTACGGACGGGGAAATGCCACCGACGATGAAATCATAGAAGCGGCAAAACACGCCAACATCCACGATTTTATCATGACCTTGGACGAAGGTTATGAAACCTACATTGGAGAAAGAGGCGTCAGACTCTCCGGCGGTCAAAAACAAAGAATCTCCATCGCCCGAGTCTTTTTGAAAAATCCACCTCTCTTGATCTTAGACGAAGCCACATCCTCCCTGGACAACGAAACCGAACTCAAGATCCAACAGTCATTGGAAAAACTCTCAAAGGGCAGAACTTCTTTAGTCATCGCCCACAGACTCTCCACCATCAAAAACGCCGACGAAATACTCGTCATAAGCGGCGAAGGTATTATGGAAAGAGGCAAACACGAAGAACTCATCCAAAAAGACGGCTATTATTCAAAGTTGTACCA
>JASUTC010000083.1 GCA_030445775.1 Thermotogaceae bacterium
CAATGATTGATCCAATGGATCGGAATAGTTGTTCCATGAGCGGTTAAACAAATCAGCTCCGAACATATCCTTACCTTCAAAACAAAATGTATGCCAATAAGCAACTGAAAATCTAAGATGGTCTTTCATCTTCTTATTCCCAATCATTTGTTCAGGGTTGTAATGATGAAAACTCATCATATTTTTGGAATCCCGGCCTTCATATTGTATCTTTTGAGTTCCTTCAAAATAGTTTCTTGCTGAATCCATAAGTTGTCACCTCTTTATTGTTTTCGGCGTCTTGAACTAATAAAAGACATTATGATGAAAAGATAGAATATTTTTTATTTGATAAATCAATTAAATGTGATTAATAAACTCTACATAAGGCGGCCAATCATGGCCGCCTTTATGAAAGTTCAAATTAGAATATGGATTCCGGGAAATAGTATTCTTCAGCGTTTTCGGGAACGATTAATTCAGCTGCCAGGATGATTTTTGAAGGAATCTGATGCTGATAGAATCCGTTCAACTGTTCGCCTCGCATAGCCATAACAGCCATACTGATACCAGTGGCAATCATGGATGGTGGATAAGTGACATCTGCTTTGACGAGAGGATCGTTGTCCATGACCTTCTTGATCATTTCTTTTGAACCTGCTCCACCCAGGAAGAATTTAATATCATTTCTTCCGGATTCTTTGTAGGCTTGGAGTACTCCTTTAAGGACATCGTCATCCTGCGCCCACACAGCATCTATCTCATCGTATTTCTGTAGATAATTCTCCATGATTTCCAATCCTTTTTGCGTACTCCAATTTGCCGGTTGGGAATCAAGGATTTCAATTCCTGGATATTTTGCAATAACTTCGTTAAAGGCATCCACTCTTTCAGAATTAATAACACAAGGAATCCCTTCCAAAACGACTATTTTACCCTTTCCGTTTAATGCTTTGGCCATCCATTCTCCGGAAACTCTTCCCATACCGGGGTTGTCTCCTGCAACATAGACATTTTCAACCGGCTTTGTCAAACCTCTGTCTACGGATACAACAAAGATTCCTTCGTTGTAAACCTGTTCAACAATCGGTGTTAATGGAGCTGAATCATGAGCCAAAATAACGAGTGCATCGATCCCCTTAACCATCAGGTCTTCCACGTCTCCGACCTGTTTTGCCGGTCCATCTGCTGTAACCAGGAAAAATTCAACGTCCGGATCTTTCTCGTTCCAATCATTAATGGCTTTTTGTGCCCACCATACAATACCTCCGGTCCATCCGTGGTCTGCTGAGGGGATGGAAACACCAATCCTTATTTTTTCTGCTGAAAAGACTGTGCCTGCAAACACCAACAAAACCATTAAGACAACGCTTAGTAACATGATTCTTTTCTTCATGAACAGCACCTCCTAAGTTATCCCTTTACAGGGTAATTACTTGTTGTTTTTCCTCTGAATGAGAACCGCTCCGATGATAACCAATCCCTTAACGGTTCCCTGTAAATAGGGTGATACTCCCAGCATGTTCAACATATTGTTCACAATACCCAAAATAATGGCACCAATCACCGTGCCGATAATCGAACCACTTCCGCCGGACATAGAGGTTCCGCCAATGATAACGGCAGCGATGGCATCTAATTCATAATTTTGACCGGCATTGGATGAACTGATTGAATTCAGTCTTGAAGAAAGCAAAACGGCTGTAACCGCAACGGTTATTCCAATAATGACATAGGCAAAAAAACGAATCTTATCAATTTTGATTGCAGCGTATTTTGCCACCCTCTCGTTGCTTCCTATGGCACACATGTATCGTCCATATTTTGTATGGTTTAGGATTAACCAAAAGAGAACCGCTAAACCGATAAATATCCATACAGGTATGGGTATTCCCAAGAAATATCCCATTCCCAACTGAGGAAATAGGTCACTTTGAGATCTGAATTCTCCTGCACCGCTAATATAAAGTGTTAATGAACGAAAAATCGCCATGGTTCCCAAAGTTACGATGAATGGGGCGACCTTCCCTTTGGTGATGATCAACCCATTTGCCGCTCCAAATGCCGCTCCAACTGCAATGGCAACTACAATTGCCACAAAAATAGCCCACGCGCCACCACCTAAGGCATTTAGCACCAGAATACTTATCCCGCCGACCAAAGCGGTCATAGATCCAACCGAAAGATCAATCCCGCCTGTTATGATGACAAAGGTCATTCCCAAACCGATGATTCCCGTGTAGGAAACCTGTCTGAGGATATTCAGCAGATTTCTTGTTTTTAAAAAGTATGGGCTTGCAAATGCAGATATGACGAAAAGAATTGCAAGAGCCAGAAGTGGCCCCCATTTATCGGCACTAAACCTTTTAAAGATTTTTGAGATTTTCAAATCAAGCCACTCCCTTCAAGCCAGTTGCATAAAGCATAATTTCTTTTTCAGTCATTTCATCTTCGTCTAAGATACCTGTAATATGTCCTTCTCTCATCACAACCACTCGGGTACACATGCCCAGGATTTCCTCCAATTCGGAAGAGATAAAGATACATGCAATACCATTTGAAGCAAGTTGCTTCAAAAAATGATAGATTTCCCGTTTGGCGTTCACATCAATCCCGCGGGTGGGTTCATCAACGATGAATATTTCAGGTTGAGTGTCCAAACTTTTGGCCAACGAAACCTTCTGTTGATTTCCCCCGCTGAAAAACTCCAGTTTTGTTTTTAATGAAGCTGCTTTGATATTGAAACTTTCCACATATTTCTTGGTTGTTTCTCTCTCTTTCTTATGATTAATCAGCACTTTGCAATAATCCCTCAGTGAATTTAAAGTGATATTTCCGGTCATGTCAAAAGAAGTGATAATGCCCGTTCCCTGTCTGTCTTCAGAGAGGTATGCGAGGTTGTGCTTGACAGCATCTGTTGGGTTTTTGATATGCACTTCTTTTCCATGAATAAATATTTTCCCGGATTCTTTTTTCCGAATCCCAATCAGCGTTTCAGCCAACTCCGTTCTGCCTGCACCTACAAGACCGGCAAATCCAAGGATTTCACCCTTTTTTAGGTCGAAACTGATATCGTCCAACAGACCTCTAACCGAAAGATTTTCAACCTTTAAAACGGTTTCTTGGGAAGGTTGATTTTTTTCCGGAAAGACCTGGGAAAGCTCTCTACCCACCATAGAAGTGGCCATTTTGTGCTCATCAATGTTTTGAGTATCTTCAATCTCTATCTGTTCTCCATCTCTTAAAACCATCACTCTGTCACAAATTTCCCGGACCTCTTTCAGCTTATGTGAAATGTAAATGATGGTTACACCTTTTTTCTTCAACCGGTTCATCAGTTTAAAAAGCAATTCAATTTCAGAGCCGGTCAAAACCGTGGTGGGTTCATCCATGATCAACAACTTGCTTTCATAGGCCAACGCCTTTGCGATTTCTATCATTTGTTTCTTTGCAACACTCAAATCCTGGATCTTATCCGTTGGTTTTATTTCCTTTTGCAACATGGATAGAAGGTCTTCAGCTTTCTTGATCATCTTCTTTTTATCTAACAAAATACTCTTTTGATACTCTTTTCCCAAAAAGATATTTTCAAAAACATTCAATTCGTTGATGAGATTGAATTCCTGTGGGATGAGATTGATTCCTAATTCACGAGCTGTCTGAGGATTGAAGTCGGTAATCTTTTTATCTTCGAAATACAGCTCTCCTTCTGTTGGAACATAAATACCGCTGATTATTTTTATCAGGGTGGACTTTCCGGCACCATTTTCCCCAATGATGCCGAAAATTTCCCCTCTTTCAATATCCACCCTGATATTATTTAATACCCTGACTTTTGAAAATTCTTTGCTGATTCCCTTTATTTGAAGGATTGGTTCAGCCATGATATCCCCTTTTTTCAGTCTTTAATCACTTTTCATTGAATCGTCAAAAGAGATGCCCGAGGGTGGAAAATCCACCTTTCTGACAAATTCCAACGCTTCCTTTGCGCCGGCTTCTCTGTCCATTCCCGAATCTTCCCATTCCACAGAAAGAGGACCCTGATAATCCATGGCATTGAGTTCACGAATGATTTCCTCAAACTGAACATCCCCATGTCCCAAGGACCTGAAGTTCCAACCTCTGCGATTGTCTCCGAAATCGATGTGAGAACCCAGAATACCGGATCGTCCATCAAGCCTGACAGCGGCATCTTTCATGTGAACGTGATAAACCCTGTCGGCAAAGTCCCTTAAGAACAAATGTGGGGTCACACCCTGCCAGATCAAATGACTGGGGTCAAAGTTAATCCCAAAGGTCTCTCTGTAACCAAATTCTTTCAACAAGCGCTCAGTGGAATAATAGTCAAAGGCAATTTCCGTTGGATGAACCTCCAAAGCAAATTTTACATCCTGCTCATCAAAGGCATCCAAGATGGGTGTCCACAGATCAACGACTTGTCTAAATCCCTTATCTACCATTTCTTTTGTCGTTTGTGGGAAGGAATACCAAAATTTCCATATGGGAGAGCCTGTGAAGCCCGTAACCACATCACAACCCATATTTCTGGCGGCTTTTGGAGCCAAGGTCATCTGTTTAATACCCCATTCTCGAATGGCTTCGGGTTTTCCGGCTAATGATGATGGTGCGAAACCGTCAAGACGGCCATCGTACCGGTCTCCTACACATTGTCCGATGATATGGGCTCCAAGGGCCCAAGTTTTTAGATTGTATTTTTCCAAAATCGCCTTTTTTTCATCGCAATATGCCTGATCTTCTGCGGCCTTTTCGATATTCATATGGTCCCCCCAGCAGGCAATTTCCAATCCGTCATAACCCCAACCGGAAGCCATCTCACAAATCTTTTCAAATGGAAGATCGGCCCATTGGCCGGTAAATAGTGTTACAGGTCTCATATTCAAACCTCCCCTTTATTGTTTTTTATAATCAAAAGAACCGTCAACCCAGGCTCCGTCTTGATTACTGCTCTTTACGCAATCGTGGACGAATTTGATGCCCCTGGTCCCGTCAACAACATCCGTAAAGGTGACATTCTCAGATAATGCTTCATTGTTCTTTTTTGCCGTCAATTTTCGGCAATATTTTTTATACAAATTGCCAAATGCCTCAAAATAACCCTCCGGATGACCGGCAGGTATTCTTGTCAACTGCTGAGCATTTACACTCAAATAGCCATTACCCCTTGTATATATTTGTGTGGGTAAATCCTTTCTCTTGTAAATGAGGACATTGGGTTTTTCCTGTTCCCATTCAAGGGCTCCGTTTGTACCGTAAATCCTGAATTTCAAGCCGTTTTCTTCACTAATTGCAATCTGAGAAGACCAATAAATTCCCTTGGCTCCGCCTTTGTATTCAATGTTGATGCGTGCGTTATCATCCAGTTTTCTACCCTCAACAAAAGTATCTAAAGAAGCTGAAAGTCTATCAATTTCAAGTCCGGTGACATAATGGACCATATTTTCAACATGAGTTCCAATATCCCCAACACAACAAGACAACCCGGCTCTTTCAGGATCGACACGCCATTGGGCTTGCTTATTATCAGTGTCTTCAGCACGGTCAGCCAGCCAACCCTGTGGATACTCTGCCATCACCATTCTGATATCCCCAATTTCCCCATCGGCAATGATTCTTTTTGCTTCGTTTACCATGGGATATCCGGTATAGGTATAAGTCACCATGAATTCCAGGCCTTTTTCCGAAGCCAATTTCATTAAATCATATCCTTCCTCCGGAGTAAAAGCCAGTGGTTTGTCACAAACAACGTTAATGCCCTTTTCTAAAAACACCTTCGAGCACTTATAATGTAAGTTGTTGGGAACAACGATCACAACAAAATCGATGCCATCGGGTCTTTTTGCCTCGGCATCCGCCATTTTCTCAAAGTCATCATAAATCCTATCCGACTCAATCTGCCAATCCAGCCCTGTTGCCTGATTCTTCTCTTTGTTCCTTGAAAAACTGCCACAAACCAAATCAGCCGAATTGTCTATGGCGATGGCTGCTTTGTGTACGGGACCGATGAAAGAACCTATTCCTCCGCCTACCATACCGTATGTCAATCTGTTTGAAAGTGTTCCTTGAGTATTCTCACTCATAACCGTCCCCCTCCAGAATCTATTTTTGATTTTCACTTTTGTTTTTAAGTTGATTTTTTTAGATAAAACAGCTTGTATCTTTATTTTATTGTATCAATAAAAGTAAATGGAATCAAGTGAGAATTACGGGAATTATTCTTGATTATTCTCGATTATGATAAAAATGGTTGCGTATGCTGTGAATCTTTCTGAATTATTAGCAATTTCTGGCTATGTTTTTCAACAGCCTTTAATAAGCGTATTTCCGGTTAATCAAAAAAAAAGAAAAAAAGGCTAAGAATTAGAAACTGGTATCTTTGAAAAATTTTGCTTCCTCACTCACAAATCTTCTTTTTTTGAGGAAAAAGAAAAGCATGATATAATCACAATGATATTATTTGATTGACAAAATTAATATAACAAACGGGGGTGTAAGTCATGTTTCTGGGAGTTGATGTAGGCACAACAGGGATTAAGGCGTTGGTGGTCAATGACAAAGGAAACGTTTTAAATCAATACAACAGATCCCTGGAATTGGATGTTCCAAAACCAGGATGGGCTCAGCAGGATCCGGATGAGTGGTTAAAGGCTGTTTTGGAAATATTAAGAGAAGTCTCAAAGGACTATAAGATCAAATCCATTAGTTTCTCAGGACAAATGCACAGTCTGGTTATGCTGGACAAAGATGGTCAAGTCCTGAGAAAGGCGATCCTCTGGTGTGATCAAAGAACCACATCACAATGCAAACAAGCAACACAACAAATAGGTGGAGAACAGGCTGTTATTGGACTCATCGCCAATCCCATATTGGAAGGTTTTACCTTGGGGAAGATTCTTTGGGTGAAAGAAAACGAACCTGAAACTTTTAAGAAAATGAAAAAGGTCATGATGCCCAAGGATTATATCTGTATGAAATTGGGCGGAGAATATGGGACAGATTATTCAGATGCCTCAGGGACAGCTTATTTCAACGTGCATGATTCACGATGGAGCCAAGAGATCTTGGAGCACATGAGCATAGATCAAACAATACTTCCCCCTGTTTTTGAATCACAATCTGTTAGAGGGATGCTTAGGGCTGATTTGGCTAAGGAATTGGGATGGAAGGATACATTAATTGTTTCAGGTGGTGCGGATAATGCCGTAGCCGCTTATGGAATTGGGATATCAGAACCGGGAGACACCATGGTCAGCATTGGCACTTCAGGGACGGTTCTCACTGCAACTGAAAAAGGAGAGCCGGATTTTGATGGAAAAATCCATTTCTTCAATCATGTACTTCCAGGGCAAAAATATTACATGGGCGTTATGCTTTCAGCAGCCCATTCATTGAACTGGTTTATAAAAACTTTTGATATCAACTGGACATTTGAGGAACTTGAGAAGAAAATATCTCATATCAAGCCAGGAGCAGGCGGCTTGCTGTTTTTGCCTTATTTGAATGGAGAACGCACCCCCTTAAGGGATCCAAACGCCAGAGGCGTTCTGTTTGGGTTGTCGTCAAAAACAACGGCTGAAGAAGTGATCAGAGCCGTGATCGAAGGGGTCACATTTGGTTTAAGGGATTCTTTTGAGCTGATAAAAGATAAAACGGAAGTCAAGACCATTCGAGCGGTGGGTGGCGGAGCAAAAAACAAAATCTGGTGTTCCATCATTGCAGACAATTTGAAAATGCCCATCAGTATTCCTGAAAATGATGAAGGCGGGGCTTATGGCGCGGCTATGCTAGCTGCAAAAGGGGCAGGAATCAAAGAAGAAGAACTATCCACATGGGTGAAGATAAAAGAAACCATCCAACCCAATCCAGAGAATTATCAGATTTATGACAAGTTATATGAGCAGTTCAAAGG
>JASUTC010000012.1 GCA_030445775.1 Thermotogaceae bacterium
CCGGGGCTTCACTCCTCACAGAACGAACAGGATAACCGATACGTTGCCCTTCATGCCAAGATACCCATGTTAGAGCCTTCAAACAGTCAAGAATGCAAGGATATGATTGGCAAGGCATATGAAATAAGCGAAAAGTACGATGTGCCTGTCATCTTCAGGATGACCACTCGAGTTTGTCATTCCAAGAGTGTGGTGGAAATTGGTGAAAGAACAGAAGTGGGAATAAAGAAATACGAGAGGAATATTCCTAAGTTTGTGGCAACTCCGGCAGCGTGCAGGCGTCATCATGTGGAATTGGAAGAAAAGCTCCAACGCTTGGAGAAATTTTCCAATGAGACCGATTTGAATTTTACTGTGATGAACAAAGATGCCAAAATCGGTGTGATCACTTCCGGAATCTCATTTGAATATGCCAAAGAAGTTTTTGGAGAACAGGCTTCATACCTGAAACTTGGCTTTACCTATCCGATTCCGAAACAAATGATCAAAGAATTTGCAGCAAATTACGACACCCTGTATGTGGTAGAGGAAAACGATCCTTATTTGGAGACTCAAATCAAGGCATTGGGAATTTTAGTTCTGGGAAAGGAAAAGATTCCCATAACAGGAGAACTGAATCCGGAAATCATTGCCTCTTCATTATTGTCAAAAAGACCAGATTATGTTCGGCAAGACAAAGAACTGGTAAAGGGCCGGCCTCCAACATTGTGTTCCGGATGTCCCCACAGGGGCTTGTTTTTTGAATTGAGTAAACGAAAAGATGCAGTGATAACGGGAGATATCGGATGTTACACTTTGGGTTCAGCTGATCCCTTGAATGCGATGGACAGCGTCATCTGTATGGGAGCAGGAGTCAGTGCCGCCCATGGTTTTGCCAAAGTGTTTGAACAAACTTCGGATAAAAGAAAGGTATTTGGAGTAGTTGGTGATTCAACCTTTTTCCATTCGGGCATTACCAGCCTAATTGATATTGTTTACAACCAAAGCGATTGTACCATTATCATTCTGGACAACCGGGTAACCGGCATGACCGGGCATCAGGAAAATCCTGGAACGGGATACACGTTAAAAGGCAAAAAAGCACCCATTATCGAAATTGAACCCCTCGTCAAGTCAATCGGTATTGAAGATGTCCGCCAGGTGAATCCCAACGACCTGAAAGAGGTGCGGGAAGCCTTGAATGCGGCGTCAGTCTTTGAAGGTCCATCGGTGATCATTACCAAATGGCCCTGTGCACTGAAAAAGTTACACGAAGAGGAGAAAAAAGAATATCCCGTTGCTCAATGGGTTTACCGGGTAGATCCGGATAAATGCACCAAATGCCGCATATGTTTAAAGGTTGGGTGTCCGTCCATTTCCTCTGATCCACAGACCGGCTCATATATCGATCCCAACACCTGTATCGGGTGTTCAGTATGTGCTCAAGTATGTTCCTTTGATGCCATCGAAAGGGTGGGTGATGCCTGATGAATACATGTAGAAACATCTTGTTGGTAGGCGTCGGAGGTCAGGGTACCATCTTAACATCCAAGATCCTTTCAACGGGTTTGTTGAATGCAGGATATGATGTTAAAATGTCTGAAATTCATGGGATGGCTCAAAGAGGCGGTTCCGTTTCAACACAAGTTCGATACGGAGAACGCGTGAACTCACCCATTATCGGCAGAGGGGAGGCAGACATCCTCATCGCGTTTGAGAAAATGGAAGCCATGAGATGGTTGGAATTTCTGTCCAAATCCGGGAAGTTGATTGTAAACGATCATGAAATTGAATCAGCACCCATACTCGCAGGGAAAGAGTCCTATCCTGAAGGCTTAATAGAGGCACTTTCACAAAAGACATCCGCCCTTGTCATCCCGGCCAGTAAAATGGCAATGGAACTGGGAAATATCCGTGTGATGAATATCATCATGCTGGGAGTTTTGGTCAAACAAGCGGGATTGGAATCCATCGACTGGAAAAAAGAGATGAAGAATCTGATTAAACCCAAATTTGTTGATCTCAACTTAAAGGCCTTTGAGTTGGGGTATCAGTATAAAGTTTAAAGGTTATTGAAAATAATTTAGTAGAACAGATTAAATGTTAAAGCTTAAAAAAAGCTAGGAGGAATAAAATGTCTGTCGAAAAGTATCTGAAACATATGAGAATTGACAGGTTGCCACATGTTTGGTGCCCTGGATGTGGCAACGGAACCATACTTAAGGCAACTGTTGGAGCAATAGATGAATTGGAACTGGATCCATCAAAAATAGCCGTGGTATCTGGAATCGGCTGTTCTTCAAGGGCTACAGGGTATTTGAATTATAATACCATGCACACCCTTCACGGAAGGGCTATCGCTTTTGCGACGGGTATTAAACTTTCGCGACCCGATATGACTGTGATTGTCATGACCGGTGACGGAGATGCCGGCGCAATTGGAGGGAATCACTTTATCCATGCAGCAAGGCGGAATATGGACATCAGTGTGATATGTTTTAACAACAACATATACGGTATGACAGGTGGACAATATTCACCGACGACTCCTGAACACTCATACGCTACCACTTCTCCATATGGTAATATTGAGGAACCTTTTGATCTTTCAAGGTTGGCGATAACATCAGGAGCTACCTATGTAGCCAGAACCACCACGTATCATTTTGTTGCTTTGCAGAATTACATCAAAAAGGCAATCACCAACAAAGGTTTTTCGTTGGTTGAAACGATTACTCAATGTCCAACATACTATGGCCGATACAACAAAATTGGTACGGCACCGGAAATGATTAATTATTTTAAAGATAATGGGATGACCCTTGCCAAAGCACTTTCAACGATGAAAGAAATGGATCCTGACGTTAATTACGACGGCTTCAATGTTAATGCCCTTTTGGAAAAGGCTGTTGAAAAACTTCCTGAAAAGTTAATTATTGGAGAATTTGTCAATAAAAGCAAACGAGGATACGTTGAAAAATACGAAGAGATTTTGGACAAGGCGAAAGAAAAACTTGCCTCCTCAAAGGCATAATCTGGATGGTGATTGAATGATACCGATAGAAAGAAATCCGTTTACTATACGAATTGGTGGACTTGGTGGTCAGGGAAACATCAAGATGGGTTTGATTTTGGCTAATGCTTTGACAACGGACAAAAAATGGGTTATACAAACCCAGCATTATGGGGCTCAGGTTCGTGGTGGTGTAGCCTATAGCGATGTTTTGTTTTGTGATGATCCCATCGATTTCCCTATCGCTTATAACTTTAACGTTTTGTATATGATGGACCAAAAACCTCTTAACTCATTTTTCCATCTGTTAAAACCAAACGGTGTGCTGATTTGCGATAGCACCTATGTGAAACAAATCCATGTTAATATTCGAAGGATAACGAAGAAAATTCTGGTTTATCCCGTTACTGAGATTTGTATTGAAAAATTTGGTATGGCTGTATTGGCAAATGTCATGGGACTTGGCATTCTTCAAAAAGCAACCGGTATTGTGAATCTTGATGCTTTGAAAAAGACAATCAATGAAGAGGTTCCAGAGAAATTTGTTGATGTCAATCTGGAAGCCTTGGAATACGGATATAAATTATGTGACAAATGCTATACTCTTAAAGAAGAGAAAAAATACATGCCTATTAACTTTGAATAAGGCTGTTTGACTGATAGATCGAAACAGAAAGGGGAGAGGTAATGACGAAAGAAACCCGTGTATTGATATGCGATGATTCGGCTTTTATGAGAATGGTCATCAAGGATATTCTTGATTCTCAAAAAGGCTTGGTTGTTGTTGGTCAAGCGAGGGATGGAATGGAAGCTGTAGAAAAAGCCACACAGCTAAATCCCGATGTGATCACAATGGATGTGGAAATGCCAAAACTCAACGGCTTGGAAGCCATGAAAATTATTACAAAAAAAATGGCCACCAGGGTGATCATGGTCAGCAGTTTGACAGAAGAAGGGGCTGAAATAACGATAGAAGCTTTGGAAAATGGTGCCGTTGATTTTTTAACAAAACCATCAGGTTCTATCTCAACAAATTTTCGAAAGATGGGTGGTGAATTGGTTTCCAAAATCAACAGTGCCATGCTGGTTGATGCATCTAAGGTCTCACTTTTAAGAAAGTCGAGAACCATACGCAAACCGGTAAAAAGAACGTTCACATCCACCGGGAAAATCGTCCTTATTGCCTCATCAACGGGTGGTCCAAAGGCCTTGGATAATGTAATCCCTCAATTACCTGGAAATCTACCCGCTCCTGTGGTTGTTGTTCAACATATGCCGGCAGGGTTTACCAAGTCTTTGGCCATGCGCTTAAACAAGATTTCAGATATTGAAGTTCGTGAGGCTATGGAAGGAGACATTCTTAAAAACTCTGTTGTGTATATCGCTCCGGGGAATTATCATTTGGGGCTGAAAAACGAAGGGTTAGACGTTAAAGTCTTTTTAGATAATAGTTCCAAGATAAACGGTGTTAGGCCTGCAGCAGATTTTACGTTTGACAGAGGAGCAGAAATCTACAAAAGAAATGTCATAGGTGTTGTCCTGACAGGGATGGGCAGAGATGGAACAAAGGGATCCTTTAAAATCAAGCATTATCAAGGAAAAGTCATCGCTGAGGCAGAGTCCACCTGCGTAGTTTACGGGATGCCCAAATCTGTTGTCAAAGAAGGTTATTCGGATTTTGAGTTGCCTTCACATCAAATAGCAAATAAGATTGTGGAACTAATCGAAGGATGATATGATGCCGAAAGCCATGTATCCCGGAACGTTTGATCCCATCACATACGGTCATATTGATGTGGCAAGACGAGCTGCAAAAGCCTTTGGAAGTTTGGTAGTGGTCGTTATGCAAAACCGAGTTAAAAAGGGAGTTCTATTTGATATTAAGGAAAGGTGTTCCATGATTGAAGATGTTTTCAAACAAGATGATCATATTACTGTTGATTTCCACAGTGGTTTGATGGTGGAGTATGCCAAAGAAAAGAAGATAAAAGTGGTTATTCGTGGGTTGAGGGCTGTGTCTGATTTTGAATATGAGATGCAAATGGCTGCCGCGAATAAAAAATTGTTTACCGAATTGGACACTTTTTTCTTGATGACTGATACAAAGTACTCCTTTATTTCTTCATCACTGGTCAAAGAGATCGCTTTCCATGGAAGCTCAGTGGACCCCTGGGTACCGGAAGTTGTAAAGGAAAAGTTAAAAGATAAATTGAATACAAAAAAATAAAAATTCACTCAAAATCAATCCAAAAATTTGATAAAAAAAGATAATGAAGGGGATGGTTAAATGACAGAAAAACAGAAAAATTCCATTTGGGGCGATTGTACCCCTGAAGAGTGGAACGATTGGAAATGGCAATTGAAAAATAGAATCATGGATGTTGATACACTCAACAAGGTAATCAAATTGGATGAAGAGGATAAGAGGGCAATAGAACATAGTTTGGAGTTTCTCAGAATGGCCATCACACCTTATTATGCATCGTTGATTAATCCAGATAATCCCAATGATCCTATTCGCTTACAGGCTGTGCCTTCCGTTCATGAGTTGACAGTTGCACCTGAAGATATGCTTGATCCGCTCCACGAAGATGTAGATTCTCCTACACCTGGGTTGACTCACCGATACCCCGATAGAGTACTACTCCTGGTTACTGACCGTTGTTCCATGTATTGCCGTCATTGTACCAGAAGAAGAAAAGCCGGTGAAACGGATAAAGCCTTGCCGCTGGATTATGTTGATAAAGCCGTTGAATATTTAAAAGATCACACGGAAGTGAGAGATGTCCTGATTTCAGGTGGAGACCCGTTAACCCTTCCCACGGCCCATTTGGAAAAGATTATTCAAAAGATAGATGCCGTCCCATCTGTTGAGATTATCAGAATTGGTTCAAGAACACCCGTGGTTTTACCCCAAAGAATTGACGATGAACTGATCACCATGCTGAAAAAGTACAAAAACATTTGGTTGAACACCCATTTCAACCATCCGGTGGAAATAACAGAAGAAAGTATTAAGGCCTTAAATAAACTAGCAGAAGCCGGCGTACCCCTGGGCAATCAATCGGTATTACTCAAGGGAATTAACGACCATCCTGAAATTATGAAAACTTTGGTCCAAAAGCTGGTAAAAAACAGGGTAAGACCTTATTACATGTATCAATGTGATCTTTCCCAAGGATTATCGCATTTTCGAACCACCGTGGCCAAAGGCTTGGAGATCATGGAATATCTGAGGGGGCATACATCCGGTTTTGCCGTTCCAACCTATGTAATTGATGCACCTCATGGCGGTGGAAAGATACCGGTGATGCCACAATATTTGATCTCATATGGTGAAAACAAAGTCATTCTCAGAAATTACGAAGGTGGATGGTTTGTCTATGAAGAACCAAAAGACTATCACGCATCTGCCGATCCGGATGGGTGGCTTGATGAAAACCGAAAAAGTAAAGAAGGTTTGGCCAGTATGCTGTCAGGAAAAAACAAAAAACTCGTACCCGGTGAGGCTGTGAGGCTAAGAAGGGCGGGGGAATGGAAACGGACGCATTCTCAATAGAAGCTTTTTTCGATTTTCTTTCTAACAATCAAAAAGTGATATCCATTATTGGAATGGAAAAAAATGTTGGGAAGACAACCCTCTTGAATTATCTTTTGAGGGGCTTGGCTGATAAGGGGTTGCCGGTTCTTATTTTGAGTATTGGAAGAGATGGTGAGTCTGTAGACGCCCTTGAAAAAACAAAAAAGCCTGGCATTATGGTTTACACCGGAGGTTGTTTTTTAACTATCAGAGAATTGTTAAAAACACCCTCTGCAGTGGAAATTTTGGAAACTTTTAATGAAAAGGTCTCAGGGTCAAAAGTATTATTAGCCAGGGCATTGCAAAAAACAGAAATTCAGTTAATCAACCCTGGCAATCAGAAAGTTGTGTCTCGAATGATTCACAGCAGCTTCAACAGATGTGGTAAGTGTACTGTTTTGATAGATGGTGCCTTGGACAGGCTGTCACACGGAGCATCCAATTTGGTTGATGGTGTTTTTATTTGCACTGGGGTTCAAGTTGAAGGAACATTAGTCCAAATCATTGAGAAAACAAAAGAATTAGTCGATAATCTTGAAAACAGTACTTGCACTGATGAAATCAGGAGATTGATTTCTGATTGCAAAGCGGAATTTGGAACAGTTATCATTAGAAATCATCATATAAACGCTTGTATGACAGGCACATTGCTTGATTCAACAGAACTTGATGAAAAGATCAAGAATAATGATATAATCTATACAACCGGTGTGTTAACTGATAAGATCATAAAGCGATTTGGGGAAAAGGATTTGAGATGTACGATCGTTTTAATTGACGGAACGAAATGCCATGTGAGTCAAAGGGCTAAAGCTATGATGACAAGAAAGGGCATTGACTTGAAGGTGTTGAATCAGATACCGGTATACGGATTGTCGGTGAACAGCGTAGGAATAAGGCGTTCAATGAACCCGTCAAAAGTATTGATGGCGTTTAAAGAGGTCTTTAAAGATAAATGGGTATTTGATACACAGTATTTTATATAAATAGTTTTAAAACTGGGCAATCTGAGAATTGCCCCTGTATAGCAGTTACTTTCTAAACGTCCACAAAGGGGTGATACGATGGATTACAAATTAGTGACAAGAGGATTTTCAGCGACAGATGCTGTAAAAGATTATGTGGAAAAGAAAGTGTCAAAGCTTGAAAAAGTCATGCCAGAAGGCGATCATGTACACACTGAGGTTAAAATTGAAAGGGAAAACAAGGATTTTAGAGCTGAACTCACCGTTCACATCAGAGGAGCAATAGTCAGAACAGACGAAATGACCAAAGACATGTACGCATCTTTGGATCTTGCCGTTGATGCCATGGATAAAAAACTTGAAAAGTACAAAAACAAGAGAATTGCCAGGCATAGGGCGAATGCAAAGGTTTTATCCGAAGAGATGAAGACTGAAGAGGATGAATTTGAGGATGAGTATGAAGAAATTGTAAAAACCAAACGTTTTTTCCTCAGACCCATGAACCTGGAAGAGGCAAAGCTTCAGCTTGAGATGTTAGGGCACAATTTCTTTGTCTTCAAAAACGCAGAAACTGACGAAATTAACCTCATCTACAGAAGGCAAAATAAGTCAATGGGTTTAATCGAATTTGAAGTTTAACTTAAATAAATGGGGAAAGGGGCCCGTTTGATGGGTCTCTTTTTTTTAGTTTCACTTTTTTAAATTTTTACGATATAATAAAGAAAAGAAGTATAAAGGTTTTATACCGAATGAATCGACTTATTAAATACAGATAAGGAGAAATTACAGTTAACTGAGAGGTGAAAAGACATAGTCATTTCCAACCCATTGATAAAAAGGATTCTTGTTGGGACGTTTCAAGATGAGATTATGATTGCCGTTCTGGAAGGGAATCAACTGGTTGAGTTACATCTGGAGGAGATGGATAACGAAAGTATTACAGGCAATATCTTTCTGGGGAAAGTGGAAAATTACGTGAGTAGTTTAGACGCTTCCTTTATTGATATTGGAAAGAATAAGAATGCCTTTTTGAGAAACAAGGATTTTTTAAGAAATTCCCTGGGAAGTAAAGAGGCAAGAAAGAAAAGTGAGGTGCCGGTTAAGGGGAACAAAATTATCGTTCAAGCCAAAAAAGACCCCATGGGAACTAAAGGACCTCAGGTAACAACCAATATTGGCATAGCGGGAAGATACCTTGTTTTCATGCCTTTTTCAAGGAGTATCGGTGTCTCAAAAAAGATTGAAGACAGTCTTGAAAGAAGACGGTTGCACAACAGAATGTCCAAAGTTGTGAAAGATTCAGGGATTATCATTAGAACCGTTGCACAGAATGTCGATTATGAGGTGTTGGAAGATGAGTATTTTCTCTTGAAGAAAAGATGGGAGGAAATCCACAAGCAGTTCCAACGGTTTAAGAAACCGAGACTCCTTCATGATGAAGCTGAGATTTTGGAATACCTTATGAGGGAGAAATATGATTCTACCGTTGATGAAGTCGTCACAAATTCAAAGGAAATGTTTTCCAAGCTGGAAAAGATTCTCAAATCTTTTGATAAAAAACCTGTCAAAGGAAAGCTACGATTATGCAAAGAAGACGTCTTTGATGCTTATAATGTCAGTGGTCAATTAGAAGCACTCTATTCAAGAAAGATTGAAATGGAATGTGGAGGTTGGTTGGTTGTTGACAGAACAGAGGCTTTTACGATTATTGATATCAATTCCGGCAGCAATGTTTCCAGCAACAATACCAGAGATATGGCTTTGGAAACAAATGTTCAAGCGGCAACAGAAGTAGCTCGACAACTCAGGCTAAGAAATTTAAGCGGAATTATCATCGTAGACTTTATCGATATGGAGCAGGAAAACGATCGAATGACCATTCTTAAAGTACTTAATGAGGAATTAAAGAAGGATAAAGCCAAGACCGCGGTGATGGGTTTTACAAAGTTGGGATTAGTGGAAATCACTCGAAAGAGAACTTCCCCACCGGTGGAGGAGCTTCTCTTTGAGAAGTGCCCCATCTGTCATGGAGAGGGACTTGTATTTTCCCCGAAAAGAATATTGAAAATGATCAGTGTGGAAATGGAACAAGCTAAATCCATGAAAGATGTTAAGGGTATTCAGTTAAACCTTCATTGGAGTCTGTCAGGCTATTTAAACAAAGAATGGCGGGAAAATATGCTGAAACAAACGGGGTTTGATTCCATTGATATTGACTTTTCCCGAAAAGATCCTAACGGGTATGATATAAAATATAAAAAGTAACTGTGAGAGGTGAGTATTATGCGTAAGATACAGTTCATATTTGGTATTCATAATCATCAACCTGAAGGGAATTTTGATTTTGTTTTGGAGAAATCGTTAAAAAACGGGTACCGGCCTTTTTTAGAAACTGTTTTTGAATATCCTCAAATCAAAACTACGCTTCATTTTTCCGGATCGCTTCTTCAATATATCGAAAAAAAAGACCCTGGATTAATTGACTTGATTGGGAAAATGATTGACAGAAATCAGATTGAACTGTTCACCGGTGGTTATTACGATCCGATCTTATCGGTGATACCCGAGGAAGATCGAATAAAACAGATTAACAAAATGAACTCAAAATTAAAAGAGTTATTTGATTACAAGGCAAAAGGTTTTTGGTTATCGGAGAGAGTATGGGAGCCTTCCCTCGTCTCAACACTTTCGAAGATGGGTGTGGAATACGTTGCTCTGGATGATGATCATTTTAAAAATGCCGGGAATTACGAAGATGAGTTGAATGGCTATTTTTTAACAGAAGATCAAGGCTATCCATTGAAGATATTTCCCATTAATAAAAAACTAAGATATCTTATTCCATTTCATGATGTGGATGAAACCATCAACTTCTTGCATGAAAGGGCATCTGAAAGTGCTCAAAGCATGTATCTCATGATGGATGACGGCGAGAAATTTGGAATTTGGCCCGGAACTCATGAGCTTGTTTTCCAAAAAGGTTGGGTGGAGATGTTCTTCAAGCGATTGATTGAAGAGTCAGAATGGTTAAGGTTGACGACTTTTGAAAACTATGCCAATGAAGTGCCTCCCAGAGGAAGAACTTATATTCCGGATTCCTCATACCCGGAAATGATGAGTTGGGCACTTCCCAGTCGTGCCAGAACACATTATGAGCGATTGGAAAAGGAACTGAAGGAAAAGGGTGATTTTGAGCGATTTTCCATGTTTTTAAAGACGGGTTTTTGGAGAACTTTCCTATCAAAATACACCGAATCCAACCTTATGCACAAAAAGATGCTGCATCTCAGGTCAAAAATAACAAAAGACATGCCTGAAGAGATTACCGAAAAGATTTTAGAGAGCCAGGCAAACGATGCCTATTGGCACGGTTTATTTGGAGGATTGTATCTTCCAAATTTAAGGGCTGAGGTTTATAAAAATCTAATAAGCGTTAATAAACAGATCGATGAGATCAATCATCCCGGAAAGGATGATTTTGTTGAAGTTGAGGTCAAGGATTACGATGTGGACGGATTCGATGAGATTATTATCAATAACAGACGGTTAACGGTAGGTGTTTCTCCTGCAAATGGTGGACGGATTTTTGAATTATCTTTAAAAAATAAAGCAATCAACCTGATGAACAACCTAACCAGACGATATGAACCTTATCATGAAAAAATGGAACGTGCCAAAACAAAAGAAGAAGGCGGTTATGGTAATCATCTGGCTAAGGAAAAAGGTTTGGTAAAACACCTGAATTACGACTGGTATGAACGTTTTTCCTTTTTAGACCATTTCTTGGGAGAATGGAGTAATCTTGAAAAGTATGCCAGATGCCGTTATCCTGAACAAGGAGATTTTACCAATCAGGATTACAGCTATGAGATACTGGATAGTGAAACGGGATCGATTAAGCTCACAAGAGAAGGTCATATCTGGCATGGTTCTCTATGGGTACCCTTAAAACTGGAAAAATATATAAGACTTGATGAAGATGGACTCCTGCTGAAAAATGTGATTACCAACATGTCCACACACAATATTCCCATTTTCTACGGATGTGAATACAACATCAATATGGTTTCCGACCATTCTAAGGACAGATATTTGTACGCGGGAGAATTTCCAAAGATTGATATTTCTCAAGTTGGGAAGGTAAAAGCTACTTATTTTGGTTTGAAAAGCGAGTATGAAGGGTTTGACATCACTTTACAACCGGACAGAGAAGTGGAATTTTGGTATTTTCCTGTATATACGGTTTCTTACTCTGAAAGTGGGTATGAAAAACTATATCAGACAACCAGCGTAACCCCCGTTTATAAGTTTAAATCCGAACCCATGTCAACCTTCGAAACGGAAATGAAAGTGAAAATAGAAGAATTTTAAAATAATTGCAACCGTCTGAGAAATCGGACGAAAGGAGATGTAACAGTGGCATTTAAGCAATGGAAATTAGAAATAGCCGGCAGGGATTTGATTGTCGAGCATGGTAAAATGGCGAGGCAGTCAGCAGGTTCTGCGGTTGTAAGATTGGGAGATACGGTTGTTTTGATAACGGCGAATTGTAAAAAATCAGCCTCCGGGATGGATTTTTTCCCGTTAACCGTTGAATTTCAAGAGAAATTTTATTCTTCTGGAAAGATACCCGGAGGTTTTTTAAAACGGGAAGGTAGACCGGGTGATACGTCCATACTGGCGGCAAGACAAATTGACAGGCCAATTAGACCATTATTTCCAGATGGTTTCTATAATGAAGTGCAGTTAATCGCTACCGTTTTATCTATTGATGATGATAATCCGGCAGATATTCTTGGCATACTTGGTGCTTCACTTGCCTTGAATCTGTCAGATATTCCCTTTGAAGGGGTTGTATCAGGGGTAAAAGTTGGTTACGTTGACGGAAAGCCAGTTGTTTTCCCAACTGAAGAAGAATTGGAAAAAAGCGAGATAGAATTAACTGTGGCGGGTTCAAAGGAAGCCATCGTCATGGTTGAAGGTGAAGCCAAAGAAGCTGAAGAAGAACTGATGCTCGAAGCGCTGGATGTTGCACATGAAGCTATCAAGCAAATGTGTGAATTCCAGGAGAAAATCTTTGAGGAGATGGGTCCTTATGAGAAGATGGACTACGAAGTCTTGGTCTTGTCTGATGAGGAAAAAAACAAACTGGAATCGTTTGTAGATAAAGAAGAGTTAAAGAAAAGAATGCTAACGGAAGGCAAGAAAAACACCGAAAAGGCTCTTGGCGAATATAAAGAACAGGTACTTGAGCAGTTCATGGAAGGTGTTGAAGAAGAAGAACAGACCCTCAAGATCAGATTGGCTAGCGAGTATTATGAAGAGATTTTGAAGGGAGTAATGAGAAGATCCATTGTTGAGGATAAAAAACGTTCCGATGGAAGAGATTCCAAGACCATCAGACCCATCACATGTGAAACGGGAATCTTACCCAGAGTACATGGGTCAGCCCTATTTACAAGAGGAGAAACGCAAAGTTTGGGAATTCTCACCCTCGGAAGTGGCAGAGATGTTCAATATATCGATTCAATTTACGAAGAGTCAGAGAAAAATTTCATGTTACATTACAATTTTCCCCCGTTTTCAGTTGGTGAGGTAAAAAGGATGGGAAGCACTTCCCGTCGAGAGATTGGACATGGACATTTGGCTGAACGATCAGTTAAGTCAATCATGCCTTCAGTAGAGGATTTTCCCTATACCGTTCGTATCGTATCGGAGATTCTGGAATCCAACGGATCTTCATCAATGGCGTCGATCTGTTCGGCATCTTTATCGTTGATGGATGCAGGTGTTCCTGTTAAGAAACATGTTGCAGGTATTGCCATGGGTATGATCAAAGAACCCGATGAGACGGTTATCCTATCAGATATCCTTGGGATGGAAGACCATCTGGGCGATATGGACTTTAAGGTAGCAGGTACAAGAGATGGGATCACAGGTTTTCAAATGGATGTTAAGGTCAGCGGTATCAGCCGTGAGATAATGTCACAAGCTCTAAACCAGGCAAAAGAGGGCAGATTACATATTTTAGATATCATGTATAACACCCTTTCACAACCTAGGGAAAACCTTTCTGAATATGCTCCTGTGGCCATCTCATTTGATATTCCCGAAGAATCCATAGGAGAAGTTATTGGACCAGGAGGAAAGACGATCAAGTTCATTACCGCCGAATTCGATGTCAAGGTGGAGATTGACGATGAAAAAGGCAAAGTCAATATCTATGGTGATGATGCCAAAAAGAGCAATGCAGCAGCAGATTATATTCATCGCATGTTGGAACCTCTTGAAGCGGGTAAAGAGTACATCGGAAAGATCACACGCATCGAAAAATATGGTGTCTTCGTAGAGCTTGCTCCCGGCAAAACAGGCCTTCTCCACGTCTCGAACATGGAAGGATATGTCAAGGATCCGGCAGCCAAGTTCAATATGGGTGACGAAGTGAAAGTTGTATGTGGAAAAGTTGAGCAGGGTGGAAAGATTGATTTGAGAGAACCCGGTGCAAAAAAGAAAAGTTCCAGTAATTCAGATAGAAGGGGAAGAAAACCTCAGGAAAGAAGAGACAACAGGAAGTGATTAAGTGGATTCAGCCATAGCAACAACCGCAAAACTTAAAAATGGAATGGAAATATTTTCGCATAAAATGAACGGTGTAAGATCTGTCAGTTTATCCATAGCGGTAAAAGCAGGTTCATCCAATGAACCTGTCGGTCGCTCGGGTGCTGCTCATTTTACAGAGCATATGGTGTTTAAGGGAACAAAAACACGTTCTCCTTTGGAGCTAAAAGAACCCATCGAAAGGGTGGGAGGAACACTGAACGCCTTTACAGGGAAGGAAAATACCGTGTATTTTGCAAGAGTACCCGATTCCAAATCCAAAATAGCCTTGTCGATATTAAAAGATATCTGCAGCGAATCCTTATTTCCACAAAAGTTTTTCGATCTTGAAAAACAAGTAGTTATGGAGGAGATTTCAGCGGCAGATGATGACCCTGCCGATATCGTTTATGAACAATTTTTCAAAAACGTATGGGGAAATTGTAATTATGGGAACCCCGTATTGGGCACGCTTGATAGTATTAAAAGTATCAATCGACAGGACCTCTTGGATTTTTACAAAACAAAATATAACCCGTCTAACATGGTCTTTTCAGTAGCGGGCAATTTTCCGATTGATTTGTTGGATAGCTTTGATGATCTGTCTTACACGGAGTCAAAACGGGAAATGTCTTCGCTGATATACGCTCCTGAACGATCGGTAACGGTTACCGAAAGGGAAGACTTAAAGCAACTGCACATGCTTATAGGGATTGAAGCACCTTCCAGGCAAGATCCAGATTTCAACGTTTTTCAGGTGCTCAATACCTTATTAGGCGGAGGAATGAGCTCAAGGCTTTTTATCAGATTAAGAGAGGAATTGGGACTGGTTTATACCATTGATTCCGGTTTCATTAGTTATCCTGAAGGCGGTTTGTTTTTTATCTATGCGGCGACCACACCGGAACGATTTATCAAGTTAAAGGATGAACTGATGAAAGAGCTTTTAAAGCTTATGAAAAAAGGAATCAACGAACAAGATATCAATTATGGTAAAGAACGGTTGAAAGGGAAACTTCTCCTTTCAACGGAGAGTACTTATTCAACTATGATGAGAAATCTGGATACCGGTCTTGCATTTGGTAGACCCTTGAGTGTTGAAGAAATGGTTGAAAGAATCAACGCTGTTGATATTTCACGTATGGAAAAGGTGATGGAAAATTATTTCTCGCGTAATTGGGTATTAAGTCTTGTAACACCTAAAAAAGTACTGAAAAGCTCTTTAATGGATGAATGGGAGGAGAAAGGGATAACGATTTGAAAATCATCTGGAAGCGAACTGAAGATTTAAAAGCAGGTGAAATTTGCGGTGATGATGTATTCGACCCGAACAGTTTTGTTTTACTTGCACATAAATCAAGTATTTTGGATTCAAAAACAATCCAATATCTTCAGAGAAGGGATGTAGAATGGGTTCCCGTAAGGGTTGCCGATGGTGATGTAAAAGACAGTAATATTATCCTTGAGCTTGAAGACGAGTATTCAAAAGAAGCCAAGACGATTTTAGCACCGGAACTTCCCTTAATCGTATCAGATGAAAAATATCACGAATCCATCGCACGTTTTGAAACCGTCACTAAAACATTCGTCAAGTCGAACTTTTTCCAAAAAGATGAAATTGTTAATCTCAGTAATGAATTGGTTAATGAAGTATTGAAGATGAATTCCAGTGTTTTTAACTTCATGACGGATATTGCCCCGGGTTTTATCATCAAACACGGAATCAATACTGCGATCATCGCATGCGTTTTGGCAAAGTCTTTGAATAAATCCAGACATTTGTTATTTAAATTGACAAAAGTATCTTTGCTACACGATATCGGCTTGATATATGCCCAAGAGAAAAAATCTTTGGATTACGTTGAAGACATTTTTCAGCAATACAAGCCAGGTGACTTAAACAGGATAAAGATTCATCCTGTGATAGGTGTGAAGATTATCAATAAAGTGGCGCCGGGATTTTTAGAAAAAGATGAAGAAGATGCGCTGATTGAACATCATGAACGTTATGACGGTAAAGGGTTTCCCATGGGAGCCAAGGGTGAGAAGATTAACGAAATTTCCCGTTTGATGGCTATTCCGGATGCGTATGATACACTGATCACAAAAATCAAAGGAAAGTCTATTATGGACCCCTATATGGCTTTAAAATGGATTGTATCCAATTCTGGGATATTATTTGACCCCTCTTTTGTAAAGGCATTTGTTCAGATAACTGGAATCTATCCTACCGGAACGCATGTAAAGTTAAGTAACGGATCAATGGGGACAGTGATTTCAAAAGGAGGGAAAGCCATAGGCCGTCCGGTATTGCTGGTGAATGACGAAGAGATTTCATTAATGGAAAAAGATGATTTGTTCATTACCGAGGTGCTTGGCGTTGATTAGATGGAAACAGGTCAGTGCTTTAAAAGATGGAGATATCTGTTCTGAAACCATCATGGGCAGCGCTAAGGATGACATCATCATTAAGAATGGAGACAAAATCACACATAAATCCATTCAAAAGCTACATCAAAGGGGAATAGACTGGATCTCGGTTTATGAAGAAGAATCATTTGACACAGCCGTTAATGATCTTTTCAGCGAGGAGAAACTTGAAAAATTTTCCACCGAATTGTCAAAAGTATGTGAGGAAACCCTAAGGGACGGGAGAATAAATGTAGAAAAAACTCAACAGATCAGTGATGAAATCAACCAAGAAATCATTGAAGAATACGGCGAATACGTTGTACCTTCGCTGGTAAAGTTGAAGAAAATGGATGATTACACCTTCACACATCAGGTAAACGTAGCCATCATATCAACTATTTTAGCCACGGAGAAATATGGTAAAAAAAAAGAAATTATAGAGAAATTCACAATGGGTGGTTTGTTGCATGATATGGGGAAACTATGGATTCCGGAAGAAATCCTTAAAAGCAATAATCGTTTAAAAGATGCAGAATTTGATATTATTAAAAAGCATCCGGAATATGGCTTCAAAATAGCCGAGTTATCAGGCGTACAAGATACTGCGATTCTTAATGCCATTAGATATCATCATGAAAGATGGGATGGTAAAGGATATCTTCAAGGACTGAAAGAACATGATATACCTTTAGAGGGTAGGTTTTTAATGGTAGCGGATGTGTTTGATGCACTCACTACCAAACGGCCCTATAAAGTAGAATGGGAGCCTTATGAAGCCGTAAGCTTTATTGTAAAGCAGTCCAAAAAGATGTTCGATCCTGAAATCGTCCGACTTTTCTTGCTGTCCTTCGGTCTTTACCCGGTCAATACAAAGGTTATTTTAAACACCGATGAATTGGCTATTGTAGTGGGGAATAGAAGAGGTTCTATGACAAGACCCATTGTAAAGGTTATCAGAGATGATCAGCAAATTGAAATTGATTTATCTCAAGAAGATAAAATCAGTATTAAAAAGGTTGTCAAAATAAGAATGCTCAAAGATTGAAACCGAGGTGATGGTTATTCTTCCAGATATGAAACCTCAAGAACTTGAAAAGGGCCTCTTTTTACCCGGTTATTCAAAGCGATCCATCGTCAATCTCTCGAATTTTATCTTAAAATTCCACAACTGCCCCACATATTATCCTCCTCTTGATATGATGGATAAGATTAAAAATCTCGACAAGAAAAAAAAGGTTATTCTCTTTGTTATTGATGCAATGGGTAATGATAATCTGGAAAGGGCAGCAGAAGAATCACCATCTCTTCGAGATAACCTTCAATTATTTGAAAAAGAAGTGTTAACAAGTGTTTTCCCCACAACCACGACTGCCGCCTTAACTTCTTATAATACCGGTCTTCCGCCACTTGAACATGGTATGCTTGGTTACACTTTGTTTCTTCCTGATTATTCCTCTCTGGTAAATATGATTACGCTTTCTCCTCCTGAATTGGAAAGAGATGCCCTGACACAGTGTGGCTTGAACCCCATGAAATTTATGAATCATCCCACCATCTTTGAAACCTTACAAGAAAATGGTGTCAAATGTTGGACCATTACCTCAGATTTGTTCGTTGAATCAGGGCTGACCAAAATGCATCACAAGGGTTCAGCAAAACGCTCCTATTCGAGCATGTTGGAGATGTTTTATCAACTGTTGAGAACACTGGAAGAGGAACAATCAAAAACCTTTATCTTTGTTTATTGGGGATTGACAGACTCTGATGGTCATCATTATGGTACTCGTTCACGTCCTTATCAAGGGGGGATTGAATATTTGTTTAGAATGCTGAAAGATGAGGTCATTGAAAGAATGAGTCAGCGACAACTGGAAGAAACCCTGTTTCTAATCAGTTCAGATCACGGTCAAATTGATACAACGTGGCAGGATGAGGAATGGATCACCTCGGAAGATGAACTCTTTGAACAATATCTCCATCCCCCGATCTCAGGAGAGCCGAGGGCTGTTTATTTTAACGTGAAAGATCCGATATCTTTTGAATATTATTTCAAACAACGTTTTTCCAAAAGATTCCATCTTATTGAAAAAAGCGAGGCTATCGCCAATAACCTTTTTTCTGATACAAAAGTACCTTTAAGGGTATCTGAGAGAGGTTATAAAGAAAATATTGCCCGAATAGGAGATTACATAGCAATTGCAAAAAAAGGATATTCTCTTCACTTCAAACATCACGGAAAAACATATACACTTAAAGGTAAACACGGATCATTAACGCATGAAGAATTGTTAGTCCCTCTTTTAATCTATTCGTAAATTAAATTTTTTCATCATTGTTGACCCGGCAAAGGAATTGATAAGATGTCAAGTAAAATTAGCGTTGTTTTATTAAGGGATTTTGCCCTTCTTGGAAGAAAAGGGGAGCTTGTGGATATTGAAAAAGATTATGCTAATTCCTACTTGCTTCCACAAGGAATTGTCAAGCAGATAAAGAATAAAGACTTACTCAAACACTTAAAAGAAAAGCAACAGGTACAAAAGAGAAGAGAGCAATCAGGACTATCTGAACACTCAAAGGCTTTGTTGTACATATACAACGATCCGGCAGTAATTACAGAAGGCAACCCTATCATGGGCAGGCTCCCACCAATGTCTTTTCGAGTGCATTTTAAAAATTCTGATGGGAGGAGAATGTCTTGGGAATGGTATCCATCCCATCGTCTGAACAGATTACCGGCCGGGTATAAATACGTGATTCTACTATACAAAGGTCGTAAGTATTTGGGAACCTTCCATTATTTGCAGCAACTGCTAATGAGAAAGGTCCATTCTCCATTAATCATCGATGGGTCAAACTTGGGTTGGGTGAAAGGTAAACCGGCAATGGATCCCATATTTGATTTATATGACTATATCGCCGATAAATCCGAGAAGTTCTTTTTCCCTTTTGTTTGGGCTTTCGACAAATCCTTCAAAAGAAAATTATCAAAAACCGAAAGAAGAGAGTTAAACGAGTTTTGTGCATGGTCCGGCACGAAAATAGTTGATTATGCCGATGAGGAAATATTTAAGCTGGCTAAAAGATATCATACGCGATATATCTTTTCTCAGGATCATTTCAGACAGTATCACACCGAGTATTTTACAAGAATTACATACAGATAAAATGAATGAGGGGTGCACAAGTATGGATAGAGTAAAAGAAGTTGAGAAAGAGAATGAGGCATTAAAAAAACAGATAAAGTTACTTGAACGGGAATTGAATGAACAAGATCAACTAAAATTTCAATGGGCGGGAAGCCTGGGAAGATGGGAATTAAATCTTAAAACAAAAAAGGTCAAATACAATCCTTTGAAGTTAAAAGCCTTGGGGTTCGAACCCGGTGAAATCGATCCGGATATGTACGACTTTGTAAATAGAATTCATCCGGGTGATTATGATCAAGCCATGCAGGCTATGAGAGATCATATTAGTGGGAAAAAGCCTGTTTATGAAACTGAATACAGAATCAGAACAAAAAAAGGAGATTATAAAACCTTTTATGACAGGGGAAAAATCATTAAATACGATGAATTCGGTCAACCTGAAGTGGTTGTGGGAATCGTTTTTGATATCACTGAGAAAAGGCAGGTAGAGGAGCAGCTGAAAGAGTCAATTACTGCGTTGAAGAAAGAAAATGAGCTCACCAATCAAATCTTGTCTATTATTTCACACGACTTGAGGGGAACCATCGGAGCTATTTCTTCTCTAATCGACCTTTTTTTACACGATGAATATCAATTGGAGGAGGAAGAGAAAAACAGATTTTTATCCGATATAAATATTTCCGCAAAATCCTCATTGTCGATTTTGGAAAACTTGTTGAATTGGTCTCGGAACGCCAAAGGAAAAATAAAAGCCGATTTTGAGGTATTTGATTTAACAGAGGTTGTGAACGATGTCATCAGTTTTAACCGAAGTGTGATCGCGTCTAAAGGCATTGCAATCGATAATAAACTTCAAAATGCCTATTATGTAAAAGGAGATCGTGACATGATTCATACTGTTGTTAGGAATTTGATCAACAATGCGTTGAAATACACTCAAAAAGATGGAAGAATTGTTATTAACCAATCCAGTGATGCTCAAATTTTGTATTTAACTGTAAAAGACAATGGTATTGGGATGGATGAGAGGAAACTAAAGGAGATTAACTTCCCAAAAGTGAAATCAACTGAAGGAACCTCAGGTGAAACCGGAACGGGTTTAGGGTTGTTTTTGGTTAGGGACTTTCTTAAAAAGAATAAGGGGAGATTGGAAATATTTAGCGTCAAAGGGGAAGGTACCACAGTAAAGATTGGATTAGAGTTGGCATAAAAAAATAGGCACAGCATAAGAAGCTTTAAATTAATCATTGAAGAAAGCGTTAGAATAAGTTTTTTTAAATAAGTGTTCATGTAGATAAAATTGAAGATCTGCGCTGTACCTATTTTAATAAAAAAAACTATAATTGACCACGATAATTCATTTATCAGATAAAACAATGAATTTGACACAAAGAATCTGCTGAGCTTACGATTGATAGAGCATTCATTTTTTGCCTTTTTAAATCATCATTACTATACAACAAATAATTCGGTTTGTCAAGTATCTTTTTTTTAGACAAATCCCACTGAATACTCCTGTCTTGCCTTAAAACCGTAGATCAATTCAACCTCAAAGGTTTTCTATTTGCAGTTTTCAATATATTACAATAAATATAGATTTCCGAAGAGTAAAATATTATTAATATATATTCTTTTTCTTGTTTCTTTAATTGTAAATCGTTTATTTGGTAGTATAATTAATAAACCAAGCAAAAGGAGAGATTTTTTAGTGGTTGAAACAGACATTAAAAAGGCATTAAGATTATCGTTGATTGAAGGGGCAGGGGCTTCAGTTTTCTTAATTCTGATACAGGGTTTTGTTTTTACGAAGATTGCCTTGGAATTCGGTGTAGATGAACTTTTGTTGGGCTTTTTAATGGGGATTCAACTCCTCAGTCAAGTCTTTCAAATCTTTGTGCCAAGCATCATCAATCGACTTCAAAAGCGAAAGCCCTTTGTCATTGTTTTTATCGCCATATCCAGAGCATTTTGGCCACTTCTGCTTGTTTTATCAGTCATCGGTTGGGCTAATAAAGAAATTTTTATTACCGTTATTTCACTAAGTTTTATCTTCGGAGCATTTGCGGGTAACGCTTGGACATCTTGGATGAGAGATCTGGTTCCCGATAATAAAATGGGTTCGTTTTTTGGCTTGCGTAACCTGATTAACACTGCCGTATCCTTAGTTTTTATCTGGGTGTTTTCTCGAATCCTTGAATCGAACCCCAATATACAAGGGGTAAGAATAGTTATTCTGATAGGTTTTATTTGCGCCCTTTGGAGTCTATTCTTCTTATCTCGACAATACGATCCTCCGTTAAAAGACACACAATCAGGAAATCTTTTTAAATACATTGTATCCGATAAAAACAACATACGATTAATGGTATTTGGCAGCTTTTGGAATTTTGCTATTTTGTTTACCGCTCCCTTTTTCTCCTATCATCAGATTGAGAACCTGCATATGAGCTTTTCTTTATTAGGATATCTGTCCATTACAATTAGTGGTGTCATGGTATTAACTGTTATTTTATGGGGTAAATTAGCTGATAGGATTGGTCATAAGAATATCTTAAGAATCGGCGTTACACTGGCTGCTTCCGTTTCTATCATGTGGTTTTTTATGTCACCGCAGAACTTTGGTGTTTTAATGTGGGTAGATGCTTTTTTGTCTGGAGCGGCTTGGTCAGCCATAAATCTGTCTATTTTTACACTTCCGCTTATTGTGGGTGGAAAATCAGCGGGTGTGATTTATGGTTTTTTCTCCGCTTTCAACGGTATATTTGGTTTTTTGGGATCAATACTGGGAGGAGTGGCAGCAAAGTATTTATCAGATTATTCTTTTCATATGATGAATTTGGATATGAATGGAATACAAATTATGTTCCTTATTGGTGGATTTATGAGACTTTTTTCACTGTTTTTTTTAAACAAGATCGATGTTTCCGGGCATATTCGATTACGCACCGCATTGGGACAAAGTGTGGTCAATATCAACAGAAGATTGTCAAGGGATTTCTTTGAACCCATGCCAAGGTATGTGTATTTGAAATCGTTGGAAATTGTATTGCCTAAAAAAGCCAAGAAAATCAAAAACGAAGTATCTTTGCTTTAAAAAAAGAGAGGGTCAAATAAACCCTCTCTCCTGTTTTATTTTTAGTTTATTAAAATCGCTCAGAGAACCAATAAGTCATATCTCTTGCCTGTTCAATTCCTTTAACGATAAGATCTTCTTTAACAATATTCTTTTTTAAGTAATTTCCTTTGCGTTTCATATTAATCACTCCTTGTTAACATTCACATTATGAATTGGCTTGATTCATGACGATGGAAATACTGAATAAACTTCCTGAAATGTTTAATCTGTCAATGCAATCCTTGCATCATCCAAAAAAGTCTATCTTTCTCTCTTTCTACCTGCTCACTAATCGTTTCATATGGTTTTAAAGCTTTTATTTTGGTAATATTCCTTTTCATAAAAATTCCTCCCTTAAGTTGCTTATAATAGTAGACGAGTTAATCATATATAATATTACAAAATAAATCTACAATTTTATGGGAGGTCTTTATTATTTTCTTTTTTTTGCGCCTTTTAATCGTACATATGGGAATCCGCTATTTGTATAATTTTCTCCAAATCGTCTGCATTTTTTTCTCTGAGGCTGTTAATACCGTAACTTTTGATAATTATCTCCATAATCTTTTTGACTTGTTTTTCATCTATCCTGATTAAGGCGATAACAAATTCATCGCCACCTTTCCTGGCAATGAGATCTTCAGACCTCGTACAGCTCAGCAGTGTTTTATTTGAGTTTAATGGTTTTATACCGGACTTTTTCGTCTTAAATAATCTTTTACAGCATCATTAGTGAATTCTTGAATGGTTTTCCCTTCTATCTTTGCGAGTTCCCTCAAAACAGCCCAGTCTTTATCGTCTAAATCTAGTTTGATAATCATAACTTTGCCTTTGGTCATTTCCTTGATCCATTCGTTTATGTCTTTCAAGTTATCCTTGATGTTTTCATTGATGATGTTTTCAAAATCTTCTTCGAAATCATGATGATTTTTCTTCATCTTCACACACTTCCTGTTCTTTTTCAGGATTTTCTTCTTCTGTAATTATATTCTTACCTTTGAACTCGGCAAGCATGGCTTCAATGAGTTTGTCGCTTTGTTGTTCATCATATTCCAAAATCTTTAGCATTTCTTTTGCCTCTTCAAGCGTGATGATACCTTGTAAGTAAGTATATACAATCCGCTCAGCATCCGGGTCGTGTTTGGAAAGCTTCTCTTCTACGGATTTTTCAACAATTGGTGAGGATGTCCCTTCTTCCGTATTGATAATTAAATCGCCTGATACTGTTTTGGCATTGATCTCTCCACCTGTGCCATTCCCAAAAGTGTATTCGTTTTTACCTTCAATCGTAGGTTTTCGTTTCTTAAAAATAGCGTCTCCCGAAACGGATACAAATGTTACTTTGGCATCCAAATGAGTGGTGAGAATGTTGATATCTCCACTCACTGTGTTGGCTTTCCAGGATACTTTTGGATGATTGTTTTTTATCATAATATCGCCACTAACGGTGACGATTTTGGAATCCGAGGGTAAATTTCTCACGGCTATATCTCCACTCACTGTGTTGGCTGAGAAGTATTGCGTATTTTCAGATAAAGAATCGATTTTGATATCACCGGATTTATTGGAACATGCAATATATGCGGTATCGATATCAAAGGCAGAAATATCACCGCTTAACGAAGTGAAAGTGCATTTTTTTTCAGCCTCTATCTGCTGAAGTCTGATATCGCCTGATTTTGTATTGATGTTCAATTCATCAGAAGTACAATCATCACAGGCGATATCCCCGGAAGTTGATGAAAAATTAACACGCCCACCTTTCAGATGGTTTGCCTTGATGGATCCGGAAACGGTACTGATGGAAGTTTTTTTCAATACATCAATCGGAATCGATATCTTTGCCTTGTAAAGATTACCTACAGAGGTATTAATGGTGATACCGAAAAATTTTACGATGTTTGTTTTATCATCAAATCTGATAATCAGTTTATTGTCATTTCTTACAATTTCCACATCACAATTTTCCTTTTCCCATATAACATCCCAGGATATTTCTGAAACCGGTTCATCCACTCCTTCTATTTCAAAGTCTCCGCTGACTGTAGAGATGACAACCTCATCTATACCTGTAAGAGTTGTTTGTCCCTTTTTTTGATAAAATGACATGACTATTCCCCCTTCAAGACACAATCGTTTTAATTAACCAAATGAATCCGGCTACAGCTAATATGATAATCAAGACCGGTAAGAATACAACGAAAATACCTGCGAAAACCAGTCCAACGAGAACAACTGCTCCAATGGTGACAACTATTCCAATAATAGCCGGAAAAAATTTAAAGGCCAAGAAGATTAGAAATATTGCACCCAGTACCGATAAAAAGTTCATTTTTTCTCCTCCTTTTTAAGCGCTCTCAACATTTCCATGGCATCCTTTGAACTGATCTCGCCATTTTCCAGCATGTCAAGAATCTTTTGAGATTCCGTTCTCTCCGGCTGCGCCCCTTCGTAACCCATGGTCCGAACGATATCCTCCAACCTGTTTCGCGCTGTGGGATAAGAGATCTCCAGTTCTTTTTGCACTTCGGAGAGATTTCCCCTGTTTTTAATGAATACCTTGGTAAAAAAGAGTTGATCTTCAGAAAGCTTAAAAAGTTCATCCAACTCAAATTTACCGTTGACTGTTGTCCCGCAATTGCCACACTTATATTCAGAGATATATAATTGATGATTACATGCAGGACATTTAGTTAAAGTTTTTCTCATTATCTTCACCTTCTCTCGTATGATATAAATATTATACAGAATAAAATCATAAAAGTCAAGCTTGAAAGAAATATTTTTAAGTTAGATATGAATATTATTAATATTATTGCTAATAAAATTGATTTATTGAAGATCTTTAGATAAAATCCTCACAGTTTAAGGGGAAAAATTCTCTATCATTCGATTCGATAAAGGGGTAAACCTTTAATATGCCAGGACCAAGACACGCTCCTTGGCCGCGAGGTTATTCAGCCTTTCATCAATCAGCAGGAAATTGAAAGTCCTTGGAAGCGTTTGCGATTTGATACTGTAGAATACTGTTTCGGATGCTCTCAAATTTTACACTAACCTTTTTGCCCAGCATTTTTTCTATGAACTGCTTTTTTGTCCTCAAGGTTTTAAGATCCTGAATCTGTCGTGATGAAAAGGGGGTTCCGGGTTTTGGAATCAGGGGATTAAGACTGATTTTGATATCTGTCATGCCATAATGGTTGGCCCGTTGGACGATTTTATAAATGGCTTCAAAATCGCTTTCGTTCTCTTCTTCAAGTCCATATATAAAGTACATCTTCAGTTTACGTATGCCCTTTTTTGCAATAAGTTGCAGGCTTCGTTCAATGTCTTCTTCAGATATCTGCTTGTTCATTAACTCTCTGATTTTCTGGCTACCCCCTTCCGGCGCGATGGTGATTTCCTTTTGTCCGCTACGTAACAGTCCTTCTAACAGCTTTTCCGATAGGGAATCCAGTCTCAAGGAAGATACTGTAAAGTGAATGTCTCTTTCTTCCATCAGATCAAGAATTTTATTCTTGAAGGGGTGATCAGTAAAGGTGGCCGAGATGAGCCCGCAGTCGTTGAACCCCTTTTCTTTCATTTCATCAAAAATACTTTCGATGACGTCTACTTGAACAAATCTCGCGGGACTTCGAGTATGTCCGGCAACACAGAAAGCACAGGATCGCAAGCACCCTCGTCCGACTTCCAGTAATACCTTGTTGGGAAAGACAGAACGTTTGGTTGTAATCAGTGAAACGGCGGGTTTTTTTGTCATTTCCATTGATTTGGAAATTGATTTTGCAGTATGATGCAAGAGGGGGATTGATAGATTATCAAAGCTTTTTATTTGTTCTAAAATTCCTTCTCTGTTTTTTTTCTGCCTGAATCCTTCCAGCATTTTTTCAATAAAAATGTTCAGGGTTTCATCGGCATCTCCGTGAAAAATCAAATCTGCATATTGCCATAGGGCGTTGGGGTTGAAATAGGTCACCGCTCCACCGATTAAGATAAATGGATGGTGATCGTTTCTGAGGTGATTGAAAAGCGGAATGCCTTTTTTTTGCATGAGCTGGATGATGTTTTGAAAATCTAACTCAAATGATACCGAAAATGCCCAAATGTGGAATTCATCAAGAGGTCTTTGAGTATCCAATGAATAATATTTTGAAAACCGCTTATCATAGAAAAATCTCTCGCATTGTACGCCTTCAATACCATTCAACAGTTCAAATACTTTATGAAAGCCGAGGTTAGCAATAGCAGTTTCATATGATGAGGGAAAGATGAGGGCTATTTTCAAGTCATGCTCTATAATATGAAGAGATCTAAATGATTTTTCAGATCTCCTTGTTTGTTCAATTATTCTGTATTCCCATAAATCTTCCGTTCGTCTTGGTTTTCTCAATTTATAAACGTTTTTCTTCGACTTTTCTTTTGATGTATTCGGGGGAGATAATTACTCTGTCAACTTCTCCGTGGGCGATATGCTCCATTTCATCGTAAGCCTCAAATTTAAAGTGGATATGATTGCCTTCCACGGAAAAGATTTTCAATTTTATGGTTACCCGCATGGAAACCGGGGTAATGCCAAAATGTTTAATGTTTGATGAGACAACAGCTGCGATGATGTTGTCGCCCAGAATTTTCTTCAGCATATTTTCGGTAAAGTCGAAGACCTTTATCATTAATTCCCTGGTTGCCAATACACTGAGATGTTTTACGATAGCATTTTCCTTCCAAATTTGTTCCGGAAGTACTTGAAATTGTGTTGTTTCTTCCTTTGTTTCCAGGAAATTATAAGATCGATTTAAAACTGCCATGTTAAACCTCCAAAATCAATTTCTTCTTGATAAAAAGATCATTCTCAACAACTGGGATATAGCCATCAACGTAGAAGCCACATACGTCATGGCTGCGGCATCTAAGACCTTTTTTGCCATGGCCTGCTCTTTCGTATCAAGGATTTGCTGATTTTTAATCAGCGATAGTGCCCGATTACTGGCGTTGAATTCAACGGGTAGTGTGATAACGGAAAAGATAACAACCGCCAGAAAGAGCCAGATACCAACGTTGATTAAAAGTGGTGTGGAGAACAGCAATCCCACGAAGAATATTATCCAAGAAAAAGATGATCCGAATTGTGCCACGGGCACAAAAGCATTTCTAATCTTAAGTGGTGCATAATGATTTTTATGTTGGATGGCATGGCCAATTTCATGGGCCACAACTCCAAGACTGGCAACTGAATCGCTGGAATAGGTTGCGTCGGATAGAGCGACAAGTTTTTTACTGGGGTCATAATGGTCTGAAAGGTTGCCTCCTATATGAGTAATTCTGATGTTAGATAAATTGTTGGAATTCAACAGTCGTTGAGCTAATTGTGCACCGGTTATTCCCGAGGTTGATTGAACATGAGAATATCTCTCAAATGTAGATTTGACCTTCATCTGCGCCCATAATCCAAAAAGGAAGGCAGGAATCAATAAAACCATGGATATATAAAAAAACATTTTAATCACTCCTTTTCATTGTTATTGATTTAAGACGTTATTTGTTTAAATAAGTAATCAACGTCTTTAAATGTTTGCTTCTTGTTGGATGGCGTAACTTTCTTAAAGCCTTCACTTCGATCTGACGAACTCTTTCACGAGTGACGTTGAGATATTTTCCCACCTCTTCCAATGTCTTTTGTCGCCCATCAATGAGACCGTATCTCATCTTTAAAACAGTGGCTTCCCTGGGGCCTAAGGTGTTCAAGACTTCGTTTATTTCATCCCTTAACAGCATCAGCATAGCCGAGTCTTCAGGGTTGATATTTTCAACATCTGCTACAAAATCACCTACGGATGAGTCTTCATCCCCTCCAACCGGAGATTCCAGTGATAAGGTTTCCTTATCGGCCTGTAAAATCTCTTCGATTTTTTCAGATGTCTTTCCGGTCATGTTTGCCAGTGTTTTGACTGACGGGTAATCCCCATGTTCCTGGAGGTATTCCCTTCGGATTTTGTTG
Source organism: Thermotogaceae bacterium (assembly GCA_030445775.1). GTDB lineage: Bacteria > Thermotogota > Thermotogae > MWEM01 > MWEM01 > JASUTC01. Next base: position 28,803 of record JASUTC010000012.1, read on the forward strand.
ATCTTGTTGATGGTTTCCACCATATGAACGGGTACTCGGATGGTTCTTGCCTGATCGGCAATAGCCCTTGTTATCGCTTGTCTTATCCACCAAGTTGCATAGGTACTGAATTTATATCCCTTTTTCCAATCAAACTTATCAACAGCCTTGAGTAATCCGATGTTTCCCTCTTGTATAAGATCCAGAAAAGTTAATCCCCTGCCTATGTATCTCTTGGCAATACTGACAACCAGTCTTAGATTAGCAACAACCAGTTTTTGTTTTGATTTGTCATTACCTCTTTGAGCCTTTCGGGCATAGGTCCTTTCCTGAGTAGGGGTTAACAATGGAATTCGTCCAATCTCTTTCAAGTACATCTTGACACCGTCTTTAGTGTAAGAGGCGTTATCAAATATAGCAGGACCGGCTGTACTGATAATTTTTTCCATTACTTCTACGTTTGTACTTGAAATTTCGTCTTTTTCTTCATCCTCATCCTCTTCATCCGGTTCATTTTCTCTGATTATGACATTGGCCTTTTCAAGATTCTCGTAGATGGTTTCTAAAAAATTCCCGTCAAATCCGGTATAATCCGGTGGAAGAGATTTATCAATATCTTCATAAGTGATATAACCCTTTTTTTTGCCAATACTTACCAGTTCTTTCATCCTGGCCTTTATTTCATCGGGGTGTAAAGTTTTTGGTTCTTTGGAGGCTTTCTTTTTTGTGGCGCTTTTTGTTGAGCGCTTTTTCTCAGTAGTTTTTGTTGTTTTCTTTTTTTCACTATCCTCTTGTTTGTTCACGCTCATTCATTGTCCTCCCTTCATTTATGTTTAATTTGTTCATTTCTTTTGAGAGCTTTATGCGATCGGTAATGAGGAGATATTTTTCCCTCTCTTCTTTTGTCTTTCCAATTAAAACATCAAGTTTATCCATTTCAAATCTCAGTTTTCTTTTTTTTAGGGCTTTTTCGCAATCGGAGATAATGGAAGGAAATGAATCAGTTTTCTCATACCGTTCAAATTGACGAAAAAATCCTTGAATTTTATCGTTTGTGAAATATTCTTCAAGATACTCAGCGGCATCGTCAGGTTTAAATTTTCCGCGTACATCGGTAAAAAATCTCACATAAGGTTCTTTTATGATTTCTTTATACTCGTTGAAAATGGATTCAATCATAAATCTTGTAGTGGGATGAAATAAGTAAAGAACGGTTAATTCTTGTTCGGGTTCCAAGGTTTGATGATTCTGCATGCGTTTTTTTTCAGTCCGGTGGATTGTTAGATTGTTCTTTGACGGATATGTTTTTTTTGACATGTTCCAGTTTTCCAGCAACAAACTTTTATCCAGTTGGGTCCACTGCGAAAGTTTTGAAATCAATTTGTCAAAACGTGAGATATTACCCGTTCTCTTGGCTCTTGCCAAGATATATTGACTGTTGGCAATCAAAGAATCCCTTCCGGTTTCTTTTTCTAAATTATAATTCTTTTTCAAATTCTCCAGTAAAAATTCTTCAATGGAAATAGCCTTTAATAAAGTGTTTTGGAAACTTTCTATCCCGAATTTTAAGATATACTCGTCAGGATCCTTGGAAGGGCTCAATTTTAAAACTAATGCGTTTATCGTATTGTTGAGATTCTTAAATGATTTTTCAACAGCATTTATTCCGGCTTCATCAGAATCAAGGGCGAAGACAAATTTATTGGTATATTTGGAAAGCTCTCCCATTTGTTGTTTGGTTAAATTGGTTCCCATAATGGCTACTGTATTTCTCATACCGTTTGTATACAAGCGGACGGCATCAAAATATCCTTCTGTAATAATGACAAAATCTACCTCTTTGATGCTTTTTTTGGTTTGATCGAAAAGATAGAGGATTTTGCTCTTGTTAAAATATTCTGTTTGCGGGGAATTGATATATTTCGGTTGTTCTTCATTAACAATTGTTCGACCGGAAAACCCCAACACATTACCGTATTGGTCTCTTAATGAAAAAACAAGACGTCCTGCAAATGTATTTTTCT
>JASUTC010000084.1 GCA_030445775.1 Thermotogaceae bacterium
GGGAAGCATTTGGGGTTTTACAAACCCGGGGTGTTTTAGATGAAGTTATTAGTTCATAAAAAGAAAAAGTGTGTTGTAGGCTGTCTCTATGAAACGGATGAAAATTTTAGCAAATATCAGACCAATGGATTGTACGAACCGATTCCTCTTGATGAGATAGAAGATTACTTTGTTGAAGAAAAAGCAAATGGGTTTATCCTAGTTATTGAAAGAGGAATCAGTTATAAAAATGCATATATAGTGGATTGTTACACCACAAGAACGGAAGCGGAATCAGCGGCTAAGGTTCTTTTTCTGTAAAACAACATCGTAACAGTAATTAACCCATCAGTATTATGAATATTTACATGAGTATGTTTTAATTTGATAGATAACAATTTTTAGCAAACACTTGAATAAAGATCGCTATAGTAAAGGATGAGTGGATGAAGCATAAGATTTTGACACTTTTACTTCTGTTAATTGCATTAACAGCTATTTCCACAGTGAAAATCGGAGTTTGTTCTGGACTTCCTCTTGTTGGATGGGAAGGAGATAAACCGGTAGGTATTTACCCTGATTTGATCCAGGAAATCGCTGAGATTAATGGTTGGGAAAGTGAATATGTCAAAGGGGAGTTTGAAGAGTTGTACAATCTGCTTTTAGCAGGAGAAATTGATATTTTGCCTGCAATTGTCTACTCTTCTGAAAGGGCAAAATTGTTTTCCTTCAACGAGGAACATATCCTGTCTTCATACGGAACGGTTTACGTTCCCATAGACTCTGAATTAAACTCACTTTTGGAGTTGAAAAAAAAGAACATTGCCGTTGTCAAAAATGCCATCAATTACACCGGTGATTTTGGGATCAAGAAAATCTTTGACTCGTTAAATATTGAAGTCACCTTTATTGAAAAACTTAATTATGCAGAAGTTCTGGAATCTGTTACAAATGGAGAGGCGGAAGCCGGTGTTGTGGACAGTTTATTTGCCGCCATGAACGCAAATCAATATCCCCTTAAATCTACACCCATTGTATTAAACCCGTCTGATATACGACTAGGCTTTTCCCCGGTAAATGAAAACAGCCAAAAATTGATCAGTGAATTTGACGAACAATTAAGGATCATGAAGGAAAACCCCGACTCTTTCTTTTACAGAAACAACGAAAAATATCTTCATAATAAAGAGTTTGTTGAAAACCCTTTATTAATGCAGATCCTTGTTATTATTTCGATTTCAGCGTTGATCTTAATCGGGGGTATCTTTTATTTAAGACATAACATTAAAATCCGAACAGATGAAATTAAAGAAAAGAATGCCAAACTGGATGTGATTGAAACCAAAGTGAAAGAAACTTACTCGGAGTTAAAGCATGCAAATGAACGGTTAAAAGAAACCTTGGATAAATTTGAAGATATGGTATTTATAGCTGGTACATTGGGTGTTCGCGACTTAAATGAAAGAGATTTCTTAGACCTCTTTTTGAAAAAAACATTGGATATCATTGACGAAGCCGATTACGGTACTATCTCCATGATAGAAGATGGAGAATGGAAATTCATGGCTGCAGTTGGCCATGATTTGAATATTCTCTCCAAGTTACGACTCAAAGCTGAAAAAATCCACTTAAAGAAAACGGTTGAAATTGTAGATGGATTATACGATAATTATGATAAAGATTTTAGTCAATCGGATGCAAACCTATTAAGAAAAGCTGTCAAGCCCTTTAAACAATCACTTGTTTTACCTTTTTACATTGAAGGTGAATTCGTGGGCAATCTGTCACTAGACATCGCCAAGGAAAATTCCCAAGTATTTTCAGAAGATACAAAATCAATGCTGAACTCCATTTCAAAAATAGCCTCCTCCTATCTGGAATTAAAAAAATCTGCAAAGAATAAACAAGAATTCCAGACAAATATCGTCCTCTCACTGGTTAAAGCAATTGAGTATTATGATCCATACACCAGGGGACACTCGGAAAGGGTTGCCACTTATTCAGCAATGCTTGCCAAGAAATTGGGACTGTCAAAAGAGATTATCAACAAGATCTACTGGGCCAGTTTGGTACATGATGTGGGTAAGATATTTGTGACAAGAGCTGTTTTAAATAAAGTCTCTTTTTTGACACCAGAAGAGTTTAACGAAATCAAAAAGCACTCGGAAAAGGGGGAGGAAATTCTTAAGGAAACAAAAGGCATGTCTGAAATCTCCAAAATTGTCCGATACCATCATGAAAGATGGGATGGATCCGGTTATCCGGACGGTTTAAAGGGTGAAGCCATTCCCTTGGAATCAAGAATAATCGCTCTTGGTGATAGTTTTGATGCCATGACGTCCGATCGTCCCTACAGAAAAAGAATGAGCCTTGAAGAAGCATATGAGGATATTAGAAGTTACAAAGATACTTTTTATGAAGCAAGTTTAGTGGATGCCTTTTTATGCAAAGACCTTGAGGAACTCTATTATCAATTAAAGGGTACAGAAAATTAAACAAATAAACTACTATAATGAACCCATAAATTCGAACCCAAAAACCGGTTAAAATAAGTCATACTGTAAGTATGAAAAAAGAAGACGATTTAGGGCAGAAAAAAACAAGTTGAAAAGCTTAAAAAGAGACATGAACAGGCTAAATCCGTTGAATATTATGTTGATCTTGCAGATAAGGCGCTTGACCATTCAAAAAGTACGGGAAGAAATAAGATAACATATTGTTACCAATAATTAAATATTTTCTGGAGATGTTTTTCGTTTTTATATCTCCTCTTGAACCGTTCTGGCGATAATCTCCTCCTGATGATACTGGTCCAGATCGATGAAATAATCGCTGTATCCGGCAACTCTAACCAGTAAATCCTTGTATTCCTCCGGATGCCGTTGAGCATCCTTTAAGGTCTCAGAGTCCACGACGTTAAATTGAATATGATGGCCACCGATTTTAAAATAGGTCTTTATGAGCTGCATCAGTTTTTCAATGGCTTCTTCTCCATCTAAGACCGAGGGAAGAAACCTTTGATTCAGTAAAGTACCGCCTGTTTTAACCTGATCCATTTTGGAAAGTGATTTAATAACCGCTGTAGGCCCGTTTGTATCAGCCCCATGCGAAGGGGAAGTCCCGTCGGATTCCGGCGTATGTGCCAACCTGCCGTTGGGGGTGGCTCCCAGTTTTTTCCCGAAATAGACGTGACAGGTGGTGGACAACATATTCATATGGTAGGTGGTTCCTTTGGTATTCTTTTTTCCATCGATGGTTTGAAACAGCAACTCAAAGATTGCCCGCATGATATCATCGGCTTCATCATCATCGTTTCCGTAGAAGGGGGTTTTGTTCATTAAAAATTGCCGGGTAATCTCTTCCCCTTCAAAATTATGATTGAGTATGTCAACCAATCTTGTCAGTTCGAATTGTTTTTCATCAAAAACATGTTTCTTTAAGGCTGAAAGACTGTCCGTTATTGTACCAATACCACAGCATTGGATATAATTGGTGTTGTATCTGGGACCCCCGTCATAATAATCCCGGCCATTTTCAATACAATCATCGATTAAAACACTTAAAAACGGTGCCGGCATTTGTTTGGCATAGATTCTTTCGATATAATTGTTGCCTTTGATCTTTATATCCACAATGTACTCCAATTGTTTCTTAAAGGCTTTTACTAAACTCTCAAATGATTTGAATTCAGACGCTTCACCGGTCTGGATAGAGATCTTTTTCCCACTTAAGGGATCGATGCCGTTGTTGAGAGTTAGTTCAAGGATTTTCGGTACGTTCAGATAGCCGGTGAGAATATAAGCCTCTTTCCCAAAGGCTCCCGTTTCAATGCAACCGCTGCAGCCACCTTCTCTTGCATCTTCAATACGCTTACCAACTCTGACCATCTCCATCACGGTTTCGTCTGTATTAAAGACACTGGGATAGCCATAGCCTTTTCTAATCAACCTGCAAGCCTCTTTTAAAAATGCATCTGGAGTTTTGTGACTAACTTGAACGTTACAACCGGGCTGCAGCAAGTGAATCTCGTCAATGACTTCAAGTAAAAGATAGGACAACTCGTTCACCCCGTCACTGCCGTCTCTTCGCAAGCCCCCGATATTGATATTGGTAAAGTCGTTGTATGTGCCGCTTTCCAAAGCTGTCACACCCACTTTGGGTGGTGCGGTTTGATTGTTGAATTTGATCCAGAGAGATTCCAGGAGTTCTTTGGCCTGTTCTCTGTCAAGACTGCCACCTTCCACATCTTTTTTATAAAACGGGTACAGATGCTGGTCCAAATGTCCCGGATTCATGGCATCCCAGCCGTTTAATTCAATCACCGTTCCCAAATGGACAAACCAGTACATCTGAATGGCCTCATGCAGTGTTTCGGGTTTGTTGCCGGGAACCTTTCTGCAAACCCTGGCAATCTCCTGTAATTCTTTCACCCTTTCGGTGTTTTCCTCGACCTTTGCCATTTCCTCGGCCAAGCAGGCGTGTCTGTTGGCAAAGATTTCCATGGCCTCACAAGAAATCATCATGGCATCCAGTTCTTGTAATTTGTCATAAGCCTTTTCATCTGCCAGAAAATCAAGCTTTTCTTTGGCTTGAAGGATCTGTTTCTTAAAATCTTTCATTCCCATAGTATAGATTTTACCATCAAGGGTGGTGTGTCCGGGAGCACGCTGTTCCATAAACTCGGTAAAAACACCCGCCTCGTAGAGCAAATGCCATTCAGTTGTCATGTTGGGAACGATTCTGTCCCGGATACTTCGCCCGGTCCAAAAGGGGATTATTTCTTCTTCGTAAATGGCCATATCTTGCTCTGACACTTTATAGGAAGTCATGGGACGTTGATCCAATACTTCCAAATCCTCAAGACTGTGGCAGGTTAACTCCGGAAATGTGGGAACGTATTTTGGAAATGGTCCCCTTTCACCAACGATTAATTCATCTTCACCGATGTAAATCGTCTGCTTTTCACACAAGTTTTTAAAGTTCAAAGCGCGAAGAACAGGGGTTGAAAACTTTCCCTGATTTTCTTTGTAAAACGCCGTTACCAGACTTGCCCTTTCCGAAGAAATATGAGGTTTTGCGTTGTAACTCTTTTCTCTCAGTCTTTTAATCCTCTCATTCATCCTTTAACCACCCACCTTCACTTCAAATCCTTGAGACTGAAAGTTTTCTTTGATCATATCCGGTTCTAATTGTCTATTATTTTTGAAAATTGCTCCTTTAGTCTTTCGATTTGCCTGTTCAACCATCTTTTGCCTCTTAACCGTTGAAAGATCATGATAGGCTAACAAATGTACCCTGCCTGAAAAGCCAATTTCTTTGAGGATGCGGATTGTCTCGTTAATATTTTTTTGAGTATCATTAATCCCAGGAATAAGCGGAATCCGAATCCATATGGTGGCATCTTGCAATAACAAAAACTCCAGATTTTTTAGAATGAGCTTGTTTGATACCCCAGTGTATTGAATATGATCGGCTTCATCGGCAAATTTGATATCATAAAGAAAAACATCCACCAGTCTCCTTATTTTATCAAATTTTTCGACCGATGCATACCCCGAAGTGTCCACCGCAGTTCTTATTCCCTGTTCTTTGCATTTGAGAAGCATTTCATGGATAAAATCAAATTGAAGCATCGGCTCTCCCCCGGAAAAAGTCACACCCCCACCCGACTCGTCAAAAAAAGGGATATCTTTCTTGACCATTTCCATCAACTCATCGGAAGCATAACAAACCCCGTTTTTAGTTAAGGCATTGGAAGGACATGCTTTCACACAGGCATCACAATGGGTGCATCTGTCAAATTCGATTTTTATTGCACCCTCAGATATTGAAATACATCCTTGAGGGCAACTGCGCACACAACTCATACAGTTCAAACACTTTCTGGCATCGTAAAAAAAAGAAGCCCCTGGCTCAATCCCCTCAGGATTATGACACCAAACGCAGTTTAAAGGACAACCCTTTAAAAATACCGTTGTGCGTATACCGGGCCCATCATGTATGGAATAGCGCTTAATGTTAAAAATCGTTCCTTTCACAATAAACCTCACTCAGAATAATATCACCTGATAAAATTCGTATAACGCTTCTTCTCTTTCTCAGGCGGAAGAATCTCAGACTTTGAATATGCCAAAGATTTCATCAACCACGCCATATTTTTCCCCAGCACCCTCATGATCTGTTTCCCCTCTTCATCTTGAACGGCATCACCGGGTCTGTTCCCGTGGATGACATTCCAATAGTTTGATGCCGGAATTACCATCTCGGAGTAAAGCAGGTAAACGTTCAGCTGTTTAAAAGCGGGCAATCCCCCTGAACGTCTCACAGCCGTAACACAAGCACCTACTTTGTGTCGGAACAACCCGCCATTCACACCGGCAACCATAAACGCCCGATCCAGAAAGGATTTCATCGTTCCTCCAACTCCCGCATAGTGAACCGGCGAACCCAAAAGAATGCCATCAGCTTTTTTCATCTCTTGGATCAGGCCATTGGTTGCATCATCAATGACACAACGCTCATCTTTGTTCTTGGCGCATGTATTGCAACTTAGACAACCCTGGATCTTCTTATCACCAATTTGAACGATCTCAGTACTTATCCCCTGAGTAGTCAATTCTTCGCCAACTAATGTCAGAGCATGGTAAGTATTTCCTTTCTTTCTCGGACTTCCGTTAATGGCAACGACTTTCATGTGAATACACTCCCCTGCAAACGTATTTAATGCTAATATACAGTCCTTTTTATCATACTACAAATAACTGTGAAATAAAAATTTATCAAAGTGGCAGCGAATGCCCCAGAGGGAATAAAACAAGGATTAATTATTAATTTTTATTAATTTACAATTTGATATGTTCACATTTTTATGTTATAATTTAAGTTCACTTAAATTAATCTTTCTTAAAGGTGGTGATATTTTTCAAGCGTCATATCGGCATATCATGAACTGAATTAAAACTTCAAGAACACACATTAAAGGAGGGAATCATGGAAAAAAGGAAGATTTTTGTCATTATTTTAACTTTAACACTCTTTTTGGCGTCTTTTGTCATTGCGCAAAAGACAACGCATACCTTAGCATTGCTGGGAACAACGGATTTACATCAGTACATCATGCCCTACGATTACATGTCGGACAAACCGAGCCCTGAGATTGGACTTTCAAAGGTCTTTACACTTATCAAAAATGCCCGTGAAGAATACGATAACACAATGGTATTCGATACAGGCGATTTTATTCAAGGAAGTCTCGTCGGTGATTTAGAAGCAGAAGTGGAACCACTGATTGATTTTCATTTCCAATCCATTGTCAGAGCTTATAATGTCATCGGTTATGATGCGGTAACCATTGGAAACCATGAGGTAACCGACTACGGACTGGATTTCTTTGAAAGAGCAAGAAAGAATGCCACATTCCCTTGGCTATCAGCAAATATTCGAATGGTAGACAATCCAAAAGGCTTCTTAACAGAACCTTATACAATTCTCGAAAGGGAAATTGACGGTATTCCCATTAAAATTGGTGTCATTGGAGTCACACCACCCCAGATTTCCGCATGGGGAAGAAGATTTTTGGAAGGTGTGGTCTTCACACAGGATATGGTCACGCAAGCAGCCAAATACATTCCATTCCTTGAAGACCAAACCGATTTGGTCGTCATGGTGGCACATACCGGAATATCAAGAGCCGCTGAAGATGAAGCCGGCTACAGTGAAAATGCCGCCAACAGTTTAGCAGCCCTGGGAGGCATTGATGCCATGTTTCTGGGACATCA
>JASUTC010000085.1 GCA_030445775.1 Thermotogaceae bacterium
AATCCTTTTGTGGAACGTTTATCATCGGGTAAGACTGACAGGCCACCTGTCCAAGGTTCTCCATATAGAATTATGTGTTTTTCTTTGTTCAGTTCTTCTTCAATGATAAACATGGTATCCGTGTCCATCAATCCCATTAGATCAAATCGGAATCCATCAACATGATACCATTTTATCCAGTGTCGCAGTGAATCGATGATGTACTTTCTTATAAACAGCCTTTCAGTGGCTATTTCATTACCACATCCTGAGCCGTTTGAAAGGTCTCCATAATCACTCCATCGATAGGCATAGTCCGGGATGATGTTGTTGAAGATCGATCCTTCTGCCTTATAGGTATGATTATAAACCACATCCAAGATTAATCCAATGGAATTTTTATGCAGAGTGTTCACCATTTCCCTGACGTCGTTGATTCTTGAAAGAGGGTCTGCAGGATTTGTTGCATAAGAGCCCTCAGGCACTGTATAGCAAATGGGATCATACCCCCAATTATAATCAGCAGGATGATCATCGATAACGGACTTGAAGTCTTGAATGGGAAGGATGTGAACGTGAGTCGCTCCCAATTCTTTTAAGTGATCGAGTCCAACCGTCAGTCCATCATTCAAGGTTATTCCCTGCCGGACAAAGGCCTGATAAGTTGCTCTTTGTTCAAAGCCAACGGCCGGATCGGATGTAAAATCACGGATATGGGTTTCGTAAAGAACGCAATCGCAAGGATTTTCAGGATTTTTAAAATCATCTTTGAACGATTTTAATCTTTGCTTACGAATGACTACCGAACGTTCTGAATTCAGGGTGAGTGAATAGGAAAAGGGATCAATGGTTTCCCTAATTTTTCCTTCAACATTCACTACAAAGGTGTATTCTTGCAAATGTAAGTCGCCTTCAACACAACTGTACCAAAATCCGCGTTCATCGTAGTCCATTTTTATCTCTTGAATTTCACTTTCGTGGAAAAATTTTAACTTGACCCATTTGGCAAGGGGAGAAAATAGTTTAAAGCAGGTTTGTTTTTTTCCGACTTTAGGGAAAAAGTCAATCTCTTGTACCTTTTCTGCAAAATGATCGATGATGGCGGTCTTCTTTAGTCTTAGACTCGATGCCTTTTTTGTAGCCGTAATCAGTAAGATGTCTATCTTTTGTCTTAACGCCTGAAGTGATAAATCAAAGGGTAACGCTAAGGTATATTCTATCAGGTCATCTTTTAGTGTTTGATTGATGATTTCGCAAACGGTATCCTTTTTTTCAAGCCGGGCAACAAATACAGGATTGTTTTTGTCGTTTTCATCATCATACTGAACCGTTGCCCTGATTGTTTTGAAATCTGTGAGCTCACATAGCATCAGTTTCATGTTTATCACCATTCCATTCTCTTTTTTTAATCATGTCCCTGAAAGACTTCATCCAGAAAAAGGTGATTATCCAGTTAAAGGCAATGCCCATGGTCATGATGACACCGAATTCTCCCAGTATGGGCGAGCTGGCAAACAATAAACTGGAGAAGGCAATAATCGTTGTGACGGAACTAAGTGTGATTGCCTTACCGGTCTTTAAAAAGACATTTTTAAGATAATCGGACTTCGTGTTTTTTTCCTCTTCTTCCCTTAATCTTCCGATTAGATGGATAGGGGCATCAATGGCCATCCCCATAATTAAAGGCAAGGCCAGTATGGTCATAAAGTTGATCTGCATTCCCAGAAGGTTGTAGAATCCAAACAGAAAGATGATGGTCATTCCCAGAACAAGCAAGACGGTAATGGAGTCTGAAAATTTTTTCAGGGAAAGAAGAACCGTCATGGCGATAATGATCGACGCCAACAACACGGCGAATATGATTGATTTAATGACACTGGTCATGACCTTGTAATAGATGATGGGATAACCGTAAAAATCATGTTCTGTTTTTTTTAGGCCTTCCACAAATCCTTTTAGATTGTTATCCACCCAAATATCATAGGTGGGTTCCGCGTAAATTTTATAGACCATTTCACCATCGATATAGGTGCTAAGATACTTTTTTGCCTCATTGGGTAAAATATTACTTTGGAATATGGCATTGATGAAACTGGAAAAATTGGGGCTTTTTTGAAACAGACCATATAAGTAATCCAAATCACCATAAATGCCAAGTTTCTTGAAAAGAAGGAGAGTAAAGGCATTTTGGGATGTGTTAATTATCTTTTCTATATTCCTTTTAAAAGAATCGTAGTTTTCAAACATCTCTTTTGGTATGAAGGAAGCCAGGGAATTGAGATTTCCTAAATCCGGCGTTTTCTTTCTTATTAACTCTTCTGCATCGTATAATTTTTTTGGATCGGAGATATATGTAATGATTGAATTGTCTGCATTAGAGAAAATACCATGATCTGTAATCTTCTGAAATACTTTTGCACTCTCTATATCCGTGGGTATGGTTTCTGCCGGTGTGTAGTTAAAGTTTTTAAAACACCGGTATGTAAAGAAAGACAGCGGAATTAAAGCGATAAGTAAGGAAACAACGATTATTTTCGGTCTTTTCCTTGAACCCTTTACCATTTTCTTAAACACGGTTTTTGCAGATTGAATCTTTTTTTCTTTGATTTTCAAATATCTGTAGAAGAAGATCAATAATGAGGGCAGAACTACAATCATAACAATTAAAAAGGTGAGTATACCAATCCCTGCCATGATACTTACCCGTTGCAACGCCGGAGAATCCACGAAAACAAGGGATATAAAGGCGGCAATGGTGGTCAGGCCACCAATCACCGTATTGCGCCCGGTATGTTTGACGGCATTCATGACGGCTTCTTTGGTTAACTCCCGTTTCCGTTTTTTCCCACTTTTGTTAAATTCTTGAGCGTGTTCACTTAATTCCTCGGATATCCTGTGAGAAAGATGGATACCAAAATCGATTCCTAAGCCTAATAACAAAGCGATGACGAAGCTGGACATGAAATCCAGGCTTTGGAAGATAAACTGAAAAATCCCCACGGACCAAAGGGTACCCGTAATCAAGCTGATAAATATGGAAAGGGTGGTATACAAATTTCCATAAACGATAAAGAACAACAGAGAAATTGAAGTCAAGGTAATAATCGAGGTGATGGACAAGTCCCTGGAAATCACGTCATTGGTATCCAACGCCTGTTGATAAGAGCCGGTCATTCCATACTGATAATCGTATACGGTTTCGGACAAAAGGGTATCGATTTCCCCTTCAATTTCTTCCAAAGCACTGGCTGCAAAATCCAAATCCAAGGCGGGCTTTGTCAAAATGATGTTGGTGAGAAAGATCTCGTTGTCCGGACTGAAGATGACGTAATTCTGAGGGTTTTCAATATCCAGTACCTTGTTAAAGACGTCCTCGATCTTTTTTAAGGATTCTCCTGCATTCCTCACAATTGAAAAGTCAATTGCAGCGGGATTATCCAACAGGAACTGGGTATAATTCAGCGTTGAGGTTAATTGTTCAAAGATATTGCTGTTGGACAACAAGAGCCCTGTAGTGCCCATCATGGCCATGGAATCAACGTTTTGGAAGAATTTCACGATGTCTACTTTTTTATCCAATCTTTCCTTCAACAAACCCACAAACTCAAGGGCTTTTTCTCTGTTACCATCGTAATCAAAGACAATGACAACGGAATCGCCTATCACATCACCGGAAAAAAGTTCCTTGTATTGTTGGGCGTATTCATCATCTTCCGGCAAAAGAGTTGTTAAATCTGTATTGATGGTGATAGTTGAGGCGTAATAACCGAAAAAAGCCGTTATTAAAATAGACACTAATATGATCTCTTTCCAAAACCTTTGTACAAATCGACCAACAAACTCCATCATGAACAATCCCGCCGTATTATCATATAAAGATTATATAACAAATAACAATATCAACAAACAGATATCGCGAAAAAAACGTAACACTGAATATTTGTTTTTCTTCAACAGCATATCCAGTAAAATGTAAGACCAAAGGCATAATAACAAAATACCGACCCAACCAAAGAATTGAAATTGCCAGGTTGTTCTTTCCACAAAAGGCATAACAAGAGGTAAAAAGAGATATGGAACATAGGTGAATGGAATATGCGTTTTGATCCAATGATTTTTATCCTCTCTTATTAGCAATAAATCAAGTCCGAAGAGCAACAAGAGTGAAAAAATCGGAATTAACAAGACAAACAAAAAAGCCGTCACACCAAAAAAGGAAAAAAGGGTCCCTAAAAACATTCTGTCCGACAAGAGGTTGATGATGATGATGATTAATAATGCAATGAATGACTGCACATAGCTACATTCAGTTTTTTTAAAAAAGGGAACGGGTAAAAATAACGCATCAAATAAACAACTCATTCATCATCTCTCCATAAAGGGTAAGGAATCAACTGAACCGGCAATGGTGCCATTTCATCCAGGACCGTTTGAAGCGCCTTTAAATTTTTAATGGTGGCGTTAAACACGATCAGCTGCCATCCACTTTCATAACTTTCAATCAACGCATCGTAAATAATCCCCTTCATTCTCAATTGTAATTCATCAGAGGTCAAATTATTGGCAAACGAAGCACTTGGTTTTGAGATTTCAAGGGTGTACCGGGGAAAATAAGCATTCTGTAACGCTTTTAATTGTTCTTGTTTATCCAGGCCGTTGGTATTCAATGCATACGGTAAGCCCATTTGCCTAAAAGTTCTTGCGATTGACCGTGTATATTGACCGTTTGGTAATAACAACCTTAAAAACCTGTTGTCATTTTCCCTTTCCATTTCCAAAATTAACTCTTCCGAACCGTAACCATTTAAAGCAATCAATAGAGAAGGCTCGTAACTGATCTTTATCCCATCACCGTAAGCTACAGCTGACTGTACAATACCTTCTCTGATTGCGTTTGTTTCTTTCACTTCAATATTTAATTCTCGATCTTTTTTGTATATTTCAACCTTTTTTAAGAAATCATCATAGGTATAGCATTGGATATCCAAAACCCGGCTTTCAAAGGTTAACCCTTCTCCAAATGCCCTTTCTACCGGTTCTTTTTTTGCTATAAAGGGTGGTTCGGTGTACTGAACCACTTTGGAATCCATGCGCCACTGTATATCCGCCAGGGATTGGATACCGAAAAAAAGGGCGTAAATACCCAAGACAACTGAAAAGATACAAAAAAGTGCTTTGATCATCCTTTACTTGTACTGACCTCCATCAACCCCCATGGCAAATTGTTCAACGAACAGATCCAATACCGTTTTTAATTGATTGTCTCTGTCAGGGTTGACATCAATGACAAATCGTGTACTGTCACTGGTATGATCCAGTTCTTCTTCTGTTTGTTCCGGGGCTTCATATTCAACTAACACATCAGGCTCAATCCCTACGATATGAATATCGTTTCCGTTGGGGGTAAAATAATGAGCTGTCGTCAACCATAATTCACCATCGTTTGAAAGTGGGAAAAGAGTTTGAACAGCTGCCTTTCCGAATGATTTTTCACCCACTAAGGTTGCCAGGCTGTAATCTTTTAAGGCACCTGCAAGAATTTCGGAAGAAGAAGCACTACCGCCGTTGATCAGAAGCATCATGGGGATATTTTCAAATTCATTGCCCAATGATCGGTATGTGTTGATGAAATTATCCGCCGATTTGGTGGTAACAATCACCTCGCCAGAATCAACAAACATGGAAGCCACAAGAATGGCTTGTGTCAGATACCCACCGGGATTATTTCTTAAATCGAGAACCAACGACTGCATACCCTGATCGTACAGGTCATTTAGCGCCTTTCTGAGTTCTGTACTGGTGTTTTTAAAGAAGTTGTTGATTCTGACATAGCCCGCTTTGATCCCTTGGTAATCGACCATTCCGTATTGAACCATGGCTGTTTTTATCTCCGCCCTTTCAATACTGAATTCCAATACACCAACCGGTTCTCTGACAACTTCCAGGTCCACAACCGTTCCGGGAATGCCCCTGAGATTGTTCACGGCTTCCATATAGGTCATATCTTCAACGGGACTGGCATCAATGGTAACGATTAAGTCACCTGCTTTGATACCGGCCTTGTAAGCCGGTGTCCCAAACATGGGGGCAACAACTTCTATCACCTGCAGGTGGGCATTGTAAGTTACCTCTGTTCCTATTCCGCCGTATTTTCCCTCTTGCTCGATGTTACTTTCCGCTACATCTTCAGCGGTTAAATAATAACTGAATGGGTCATCAAGTCCCGCTATAAGACCCCTTACACTTGAATGAACGAGATCATCGTAATTGATTTCATCTTTTTCATAAAAATCATTTTCTATAAAATAAAGGGATTCGAAAAATGGTTTTAACTTGTCATACACGTTAAACTCCTCGGTTTGGGCAAAAAGCGTCCAGGAAGTTGTCAGTATGAGTAGTATCATAACAACCAAAAATATCGTTTTAACTGTTCTTTTCATTATCTGCACCTCCGTTGGTGTTATTGACTTCGTCGTCCAATTCGGATAAAAATTCGTTCATTGTGATTAAAAAATCCTCCATCTTGGATTCATCGGTATTGTAAAGATCTCTTAAACATGTTTTGGCATATCTTTTTAAAATCAGATAATTTGTCTTTTTCAGGGCAGATTTAACCGCTGACATCTGCATCAGTATCTCAGAGCAATTTCTTTCAGCTTCGATCATTTTTTGAATGCCTCTAATCTGACCTTCTATTTTTTTTAGCCTTGTCATAATCATTTTATCATATGCTGATCGTTCTTTTTCATTCATTTCAGTACTCAAATACACTTCCTCCAACAAATTCCCTTATGATTGAATTTTTCGGGATATAATCGGTGCTTGTGATGGGAAGGAAATACTCCAAAAACTTTAAAAGTCTCTTGGATTCGATATTTTCTTCGCAATCATCCTCGATTTGCACCAGTAATTGTTCTGCATACATCTTTAAAACCGCCAATTCATACACCAAGGCGGATGAAAACATGTAATCGGCTTCCTCCTGAAACGGGAAAATATACTGTGTTTCACCTTTTCTGACTGATTGCCACATTCTGATGGTTTTTATGGCTGAATGTCCCCTTGTGCTGTTATCACGAACGATTCTTCTGATGAGTCGGGTATCCGTTGTTGGAATTCTGTTGATATCATCGATACTTAACTGGGTTAAAGCACTCACGTATATCTTAAACTTCCATTCTCTTGGAATACTTTGCGTCAGTTTTTCATTTAACCCGTGAATTCCCTCAATGATTAACGGCTGTTCTTTGGAGATTTTGAATCGTTCTCCGGTTAAATAACCCTTCCCTTTTACAAAATCGAATCTGGGAATTTGAACGGCTTTACCTTCCAATAAATCCAACAGGTGATTGTTGAACAATTCCAAATTTAGGGCATCTATGGATTCAAAGTTATAATTCCCTTGTTCATCTTTTGGTGTTTTTTCCCGGTCGACGAAGTAATCATCCAGAGAAATGGTGACGGGTTTCAACCCTTCTGCCATTAATTGTAATTTTAAACGCTTGGCCGTAGTCGTTTTTCCTGATGAGGATGGCCCTGCAATTAATATGATCCTTTTTTCAAGATTTCTGGAAATTTCTTCTGCCATGTTCGTGATCTTTTTGGCATGAAGGGCTTCTGACATGAGGATGATATCTTTGATCTTGCCATCGGCAATTTTTTTATTTAAATCACCGACGGTTTCGATTCCCAGAATTTCTCCCCATCTCTGATACTGCAAAAAGACCTGAGAGAATTTTTGGAGCTGATTGTGTTT
>JASUTC010000086.1 GCA_030445775.1 Thermotogaceae bacterium
GAGGTATTCCAGCATATGTGGAAAACAGTGGGGGAAAACATCAAGCATTACAAGACTTATCCCAGAATCGTTGGCGAAACCGGCGGTAAAGACTTTGCCGTTGTTCATGGGAGTGCAGATGTGGATGAGGTAACCACAGCCATCATCAGAAGCGCTTTCGAGTATCAGGGCCAGAAATGTTCAGCCCTCTCCAGAGCCTATATACCGGAATCATTATGGGATAAGATCAACGAAAAGCTACTGGCACAGCTTAAGACAGTTAAGATGGGAAGCCCTGAGGATTTCACCAATTTCATGAATGCCGTCATCGACAAGGCTGCCTTTAAAAGCATTACGGAGTATATTGAATACGCAAAGCTCAGTAAAGATGCCAAAATCATCTATGGTGGCAATTACGATGATTCAAAGGGGTACTTCATCGAACCTACCGTGATACTGACCATCGATCCGCGATTTAAAACCATGAAAGAAGAGATATTTGGGCCAGTTATAACCATTTACGTATACCAGGACCGTCGTTTCGATGAGATTCTCGAATTATGTGATACCACTTCACCTTATGCTCTTACGGGTGCTATTTTCGCAAAAGACAGGGAAATTATTATCAAAGCCGCAAAAGTCCTTGAACACGCGGCCGGGAATTTCTACATCAACGACAAACCTACGGGAGCGGTCGTTGGCCAACAACCCTTCGGTGGATCAAGGGCATCCGGCACCAACGACAAGGCCGGAAGCGCCATGAACCTGTTAAGATGGATGTCGGTGAGAAGTGTCAAAGAAAATTTCGAACCGCCAAAAGATTATCGATATCCCTTTATGGAAGAAAAGTAAAAAACAAAAAAAGGACGGGACTTTTTTTAAAGCCTCGTCCTTTTTTTATGTTGAACCATAAATTCTTACTTGATGACTATTTCTATCGTGTACGGTTGTGTGTAACAATTACTTGTAACTTCCACTTGTACGGATGGAACACCTGTTGTTGTGACAACCTGGCGGGGATTACACGGCTGGCAAGGGTTGCATGGTTGACAGGGGTTACACGGCATCGTCTGACAAGGATACAAGGATAACTGCGGTGTATTTCCATTCCAGGAAAGCACACCTGTCATCCATTGACAAGTTGTGGAACGATAAATCCTCATCACAACCGTCTGTCCCGGTTGAAGACAATTAAGGGCATCTTTTAGGGCAAACTGATTCCAAGTCTTTTTATAACAATAATCGACACAGCAGAACTGGGACAATTGGGATGCCAATGGACAGCAAGCTGTAAACGAATAACTTTGAGGAACCGTTGTTGTTTTACAAGGATTACAGGGATCATAACAGTTGGAGCATTCATCTATCGGACAGCATTTCCCAAGACATTTGTACGCCGGAAAAACCAACGCCTCAGTGATGACATCACCTTTTGTAAGCACACCATCAGCAACATAACCGGCCACTGTACTGGATACGTAAACCCCATGTACTTTCTCGCAGCATACAAACCCAGTCCAATTTTGAGCACAAATCCCAATGGTGTAAGCCATACTTACGGTTGCCAAGAGTACCAATAATGCAATGATCATCAAACTCTTTTTCATTGTTTACACCTCCGGGATATTATTTTTCTATTATTCGGCCGTTTTCGAAATCAAATTCTCCTTCTTTTTGCTCTCCATTTACTACAAATAAAATGAGACCTTTTTTACTAAGGTCTATTTCTGTCATCACATATTCTTCTTTGTTGGCATCAACAAACACGCCCGAAGGATTCTGATTTGAACCACTTAAGTGAATATCACCTTTTTTGCCAAAATTTTCCGTTTGCCCATCTTGGCCTTCAGAAAGCGGCATCGGGACTCCCCAAATCCACGGTCCGGACCACCAGGTACTCATGGTTGCACAGGCAGAGAAAACCAACACAACCGCCAAAAAGCCGACAACACCGGTTATAGCAACTATCTTTTTCATAGAAACACCTCCTTGAGATTTATTTATATTTACGTTTTGGATACTAACATCTTATTATACCACTTTCTACCCATGATAACAATATGCCGTGAAGGTCGTTTCTTTCCATTTCTGGTGGAATGAGCTCAACTATTAGGATCAAGGGGTGGGGCTTGACACTCTGCAGGGTTTTCAGAAAAGAGCCGTGAGCGATTAGTAAAAAGCGTTAAGAAAACTGCTTGTCTGAGCGCAGCGAGTTTGCAGTTTTTAGCTTTTTGCGTATGAGCGAATCGGACTCTTTTCGAAAACACGAAGCCTGTCAAGACGCACCCCTTGATCCGGAAGATTTTTGAATACTTTCTATTAAAAATGGAAAGAACCTGAAGGCCTCAATCCTCGTAACTTTTCATAATCCGGATGATTTCATCCTTACTTTCTAAGAAAATATCCGTGATGGTCGGACAAAAATGCTTGCCCCTGCCTTCTGCAATAATCCCAAAGGCCTTTTCCGGTGAAAAAGCCGGTTTGTAAACCCGTTCACTGATCAGGGCGTCAAAGACATCGGCGATGGCAACGATTCGGCCGGGAATGGATATCTCCTCTCCCTTTAACCCTTGCGGATAGCCCGAACCATCCCATTTCTCATGATGTTCGCCAATGATATGAATGCAAGTATCCAGAAAATGAATGCCGGTACTTTCAATGAGTGTTTTATTCATCTTATAGATGACTTGTACCCCGATATCCACATGTTTTTTCATGAAGTCGTATTCTTCAGGCGTCAACTTCCCCGGTTTTAAGAGGATCTTATCCGGAATTCCAACTTTTCCGATGTCATGGAGGGGGGAAAACCAGAAGATCTCACGGATGAGTTTTGGCGTGAGCTGGGGATTGATATCCATGAGTTTTTGAGCCATTAACCGAGAGTAATTCGCCACTCTGGAAAGATGGTTCCCGGTTTCAAAATCTTTCTTTTCCACCAAATCAGCGAAGGCTTCCGATGTCTTGGCAACAAGCTCCTGCATGAGATAGGCGTTATAGATCTCACTTTTTAACGTCTTGGCAAATTGCTTCATGGTTTCTTCATCTTTCTTTCCAAAGGCATTTTTCTGATCGTTATTGGCGAAGATAAACCCCAACAATCCTGTCTGGGTATACATGGGTACCGTAATACTGGAGCGAAAACCCTCTTCCAAAATCATCCAGGTGCTACTGTTGCGGTGGATATTCTTGTAATAATCTTCCAAATCGTTGATGATTCTCACGTCGTTTTCCGATCTCAAACGGATCAAACTTGTCTTTTCCAAAGGCGCTTTAAATCCTGCATTTAATATGATTTTTGGCTTTTCGCTTTTTAAGGTTTCGGCGATTATATTCCCGTTATTATCCGTAAAGGCAACCGCCAGCCTTTGAATATCCATTTGACTTTTTAGCAACGGATACATCTGAGGCAGTATGGTTTCAAGCATCCCGAAGGAATCGTACTTGAGTAATTCATTCTGGAATTGGAGTTTTTTTTCGATTTCCTTCACCTTGGAATACATAAGCGATGTTTCCATAAAACTGTCCCTTTTAATTGGTGTAATACTTTTACCATCCACCAGGGATTTCATCTCTTCAATGGTATTGTCCACGCTAATGAAATATTTATTTTGGAAAGTATAGGAAACGATCAGGATGATCAGAATAAAGACTAACATAACAAAAGAAATGATTGTGATGTTATTGGAAATGTTTTTTAACTCTTCGTCCCTTTGATTGCGATATCCGCTGATTTCACGCGCCATATCTCCCAGAAGACTGACATAGGGTGCGCTTTTTTTATTGGTAAATACTAATTCCGGGAATTTAGACAGTTGTTTTGAGGCATAGTCAAAACCAAGAATCTCCGTTTCATTGAGAAATGCATCAGCTTTATCCTGAAAGTAAGTTAATTCTTCCCGAACGGCATCTATTTGTGAAAATTGAGCGAAAGTCTCCTCCGATGAATCCAAAGACATCACGTTAATTCGGTTCAAAGAACTGACCATGTCGTTGATCAAGCGGACAGAAACAGTGGAATAGTTGTTGATCCTGTCGTTCTGCCTGCCTTCATTAAAATAAATACCTAAATGAACACCAACAATGGCAATCAAAATAAATGTAATGATTGTAGACCTTTTATAGACTCTCCTGATGCTCTTTTCTTTCATTCAACCCCTCCAAAGTACCGTTTGAATCTGCCATTCGTTTTCCGCAGTTACTTTTTTATTATTTAGCCTTTCTAATTATACACTACCGAAAGGAATAGAAAAACACATAAAAATTTGTTCAAATAGCCTTCCTAATATGATCCCATTAATAATTGAACTTTAAGGAAATTTTTGGTATACTCATTCGAATACTCCCAAGAGGTGAAACAATGGAAAATATGGAACGTTTCGACAAAAAAGAAGAACTGTTCAACAGTATATCCCACGGATTAGGCGTGTTGTTTGCCATCACCGCCTTGGTCTTGATCTCGGTATTTGCAGGAAGAACAGGAGATGCGTGGAAAATTGTCAGCGGTGTGATTTACGGGGTCAGTCTGGTAGCACTCTTTACAGCTTCAACGCTGTATCACGCCTTTCCAAAAGGGAAGGTCAAAGATGTGTTTGAAATCATAGATCATTCGGCCATTTTCATCCTCATCGCCGGGACTTACACCCCCTTTACGCTTGTTAGCTTAAGAGGTCCCATCGGATGGACCATCTTCGGAATCGTCTGGGGATTGACTCTCGTGGGTATCATTTACAAGATCTTTTTTGTGAACAAATTTATCATATTCTCCACACTCATCTATATCTTCATGGGCTGGCTCATCGTTTTCGCCATGCCCCCCCTGACTCAGTCCCTGCCCCCCGCCGGACTTTTCTGGCTGGTTTTGGGAGGTGTCTTGTACACAGCGGGCACACCATTTTACATTATTCGAAAGATCCCTTTTAATCATGGCATCTGGCATTTGTTCGTCTTGGGTGGCAGCATTAGTCATTTTGTGGTGGTTTTGTTTTATGTGATTTTATAATGCATATTTTTACAAAACCGTAACTTTCATCACTTGATTTAAAATAAAAAAATGACTATAATTATGGTCAAGGGGTGAGAGGTTTGAGAAGGTTTTCTGAAATTGATTTTTACAGTCTTGCCGATGCGAAAAAGAAATTCTCCACCGTGATCAACAAAAGCGCGAACCGAGAAATCATTGTAACAAAGAACGGCAAACCGGTTTCAGTGGTGATGGATTATTCCAGATATATGAAGCTGATGGATTTTCTCGCCAAAGTGAAGGATTTGTATTTGTTGGAAATGAGCGATGATGAAGATGTGAAACTGATAAAGGAATTGAATCTTGATTTTTTTATCGATGATTCAAAGGACAATAATCAGGAGGTGTAGATAGTGGCACAAGTACTTTTAGAACATGTATGGAAGATATTTGACGGAAACGTAGAAGCGGTTAAAGATCATAATTTTACCATTGAAGACAAGGAATTTGTTGTTCTGGTCGGACCATCCGGTTGTGGAAAAACAACCACATTAAGAATGATCGCCGGATTGGAAGAGATTACAAAGGGTACCATAAAGATAGACGACAGGGTTGTAAATGACGTGGAACCCAAAGACAGGGACATCGCAATGGTTTTCCAGAATTATGCCCTTTATCCTCATATGACAGTCTACGACAACATGGCCTTTGGTTTGAAGTTGAGAAAATTCCCAAAGGCTGAAATCGAAGAAAGGGTCAAACGAGCAGCCGGAATCCTGAGTATCGAACCGTTACTGGATAGAAAACCCAAACAACTTTCCGGTGGACAAAGACAGAGGGTTGCCCTGGGACGTGCTATCGTTCGAGACCCAAAGGTCTTTTTGTTTGACGAACCGCTCTCAAACTTGGACGCAAAACTCAGGGTACAGATGAGAAGTGAATTGAAGAAATTGCATCAGAGACTGGACGCCACCATCACATACGTTACCCATGACCAGATCGAAGCCATGACCATGGCAGACAAGATCGTTATCATGAGAGATGGTCTGGTACAGCAAGTCGGCGATCCGTATACGATTTACAATCATCCCAAGAACCTATTTGTTGCCGGATTTATAGGCACACCACCCATGAACTTTGCGGATGGTAAGATCATCAAAGACCAAAAGGGACATTGGGTAGAGGAAAAAACGGGTGCCTTTAGAGTAATAGTCCCCAAAGATTACGTTGAAAGTGTGGATCCGTTTGTCGATAAAGATATCATATTCGGTATCAGACCCGAAAATATTTACGACAAGGTATTCTCCAAGAACGCTGTCGAAGGAGAAAACGTTGTCAAGGTTAAAGTCGAAGTAACAGAGCCACTGGGAAGCGAAACACTCATCCATGCACCCGTTGGAGAAAGTCGTTTCGTAGCCAGCGTACTGCCGGAAACCGGAGCAGAATCCGGTCTTGAAATGGATCTCGTCTTTGATCTGAAAAAGATGAGACTCTTTGACCCCAGCACCGAAGAAGCCTTAATATAAAACCGGTTAACACCGGACATTATCCCGCAGCCCTTAAAGGCTGCGGTTTTTTATAAATATTCCTTCATAAGGTTTAAAAAATTCCCGGAAAATACCATCCGGATTTCCTCTTCACTGACACCCCGCCTGAGTAATTCCTTTTCTACGCTTTTCACATCGGAGTGTCCTCGAACCACGTTAAAAAAGGGCCTTCCCTTTGCTGTCATCTGTTTTTTAAAATCATCACTCATGTTAAAATCACAAAAATCGAAGCCCAAGGCCACGTGTTCAATACCGATTAAGTCTCTTATTTTCAGAATTTGGTCCACATAGGCGGCGATATTGTTGGTCTCATCCTCGTTACTGACAAATTTATTGGCGGAGTTAATCCCGATCAATCCACCTCTTGAACCGATTATTCGGATTTGATCGTCTGTCAGATTCCGCATGCTTGGTACTAATGATCTGGAATTGGAGTGAGTGGCAATGAACGGCCCCCTTGTAAAATAAACCACATCGTCAAAGCCCTCATCGTTGAGATGACTGACATCAATAATCATGCCCAGCTCCTGAGCTTTTTCAACCAGTTCCACACCGAATGGGGTTAACCCTCCCTTTTTACCCTCTCTTTTGACTGCAAAGAAACTCCCGTCAGCGGCATAGTTTCTTCTGGACCAGTTGATCCCCACGATTCGGACTCCCAATTCGTAGAATATATCCAACAAATCGAGATCGTTGTAAAGGGGTTCTACCCCTTCAAAGGCCAACATGATTCCAATCTGATCCGTTTCTTTCAACGCCTCAATATCGGCATACGTCTTACACAGTTTTAATTCGTTGCCGCTTTCATTAATTTCCTGATACAATCCACTGATTTGATCCAGGCATTTTCTCAAAGCCATCTCCGGCAAAAAGATATCATCTATGTAAAGGGAGGAAACAATCAACCGAAAATTCCCTTCACGAAATCCCGGAATATGATCCTCCTTTATCACGTTTTTCCTGCCCCTTCTTCGTTGTTCTTCAACAAACATCATCAAATCAAAATGAATATCCACATTAAAATTCTGCATCCGAATCATCTCCTTTTCGGTCTATTATACACAATAAATAATCATTTAAATCTCTTACCCAATAAGTGTTATAATAGAAATAGCGTTTGGGGGGGAATACCTTGAAAGTTTTCGGAAGAAATGTCATGAAGGAATTACTCATGAGTGACAGGTGTGATTCCATAAAAAATATTTTTATATCCAAGGACGCCGGGGGGTCCATTGAAAGCCTAAAGGC
>JASUTC010000087.1 GCA_030445775.1 Thermotogaceae bacterium
GTTGACAAAAACATAAAAATAGTATAAGATATATTCCGATTACGAAATAATAGTATTCGGAATATTTTTTTACGAAATATTCGGTTTAAAATAAAGGGGCGTGTTTGTTTTGCCAATTGACACAAAGATACTTGAAATCATGATGACGGTAAAAAAAATCATGATGCTAATTAAGCAATATCTTGACCAGGAATTCAAAAGCCTTGGTATTTCAGAGCCACAAGGGTTAATCATCCGGGCTTTAATGGAGTACGGGGATATGAAAGTAAGTGATATTGCAAAACGTTTTGATTTGTCCAACAGTACGGTTTCGGGTCTTGTGGACCGGTTGGTGGAAAATGGTGTCGTTGACAGGAAGAGAAGTGAAGAGGATCGAAGAGTGGTGATGATCAGTTTGGCTAAATCACATCGCCAACCCCTAAAAAGGCATTTCGAGGCGGTCTTTACTCGTGTGAATAAAGTGATGGATTTAAGCAGCGAACAGGAGCTGGATGATATCGCCAAAGCCCTTGAAAAATTAAAAGGGTTGTTGGAAAAGGCGCAAACGGTTGAAGATTGAGAAATAAAATAGAAAAAATAAACACACTGAAATTGATGAAGAAGGAGAAATTATGCTAAAACTCATTGGATATTTAAAACCCTATACCATTTTTATTCTGGTAGCCATTGCTTTACTCTTTGTGCAGGCTTTAACAGAGCTGGCGCTTCCGGATTACATGTCAAGGATTGTCAATGTGGGGATTCAACAAGGAGGGATTGAGGACGCGATTCCTCAAGCAATCAGTCAGGAAACATTTAATCATGTTTCACTTTTTATGAGTCGTGAGAATAAAGAAGCCATTCTTGAATATTATGAATTGATTACACAGGATTCAGCGAGTTATCAGGAATATCTTGAACGATATCCTGCTTTGGAAACAGAACCGGTGTATGTGCTTGTGAATGATACGATTGAAAATAATGAAGAGCTAAAACTCACTTTTGGTAAGGCTTTAATGGCTTATGCCGGGGTCAAAAGCGGTGGAGCTGAAGGGAATGAAAACTTTTCGCCACCCAGCGGATTCACGATTCCCGAAGGAGCGGACCCATTCAAGATCATGCAGTTGATTCCTGAAAATATGCGGCTTCAAATGCTCTCGGAAATGGATAAAATGGTAGACGTGTTGGGTGAAAGTATGATCAAGCAATCGGCCGTGCTGGTTGTAAAGGAAGAATATCAGAAACTGGGCATGGATATCGAAACACTACAAAGCCGTTATGTGGTCAGAACAGGTTTAATGATGGTGTTAATGGCGTTACTGAGTACGGCAGCAACGATTATGGTTGCCTTTATCGCCTCCAAAATCGCTGCGTCGGTTGCCAGAAACCTTCGAAAAGACGTGTTTACGAAGATTGAAAACTTTTCCAACGTGGAATTCGCCAAATTTTCTACGGCCTCTCTCATCACCCGAACAACCAACGATATCACGCAGATTCAGCTGGTGATTGTGATGATTATCAGAATGTTTTTCTACGCTCCTATTATGGGTGTTGGCGGTGTCATCCGAGCTCTTGAAAAGAGTGTGTCCATGTCCTGGATTATCGGTTTGGCGGTGATTGTTCTTCTGGGAATGATCGGCATCGTTTTTGCTATCGTTTTACCAAAGTTTAAGAAGATACAAAAACTGATCGACCGGTTGAATCTGGTTACGAGGGAAAATTTGTCTGGACTCATGGTGGTTCGAGCCTTTAACACACAAAAATTTGAGGAAAAGAGATTCCGTGAAGCCAATGAAGATGTCACAAAGACCAACCTTTTTGTCAATCGGGTTATGGTTTCTATGATGCCGGTTATGATGCTGGTGATGAATGGTATTGTTCTTTTGATTGTTTGGGTGGGTGCAAAACAGATTTCTGAGTCAACCCTGCAGGTGGGGGATATGATGGCCTATATTCAGTATGCCATGCAGATCATTATGTCGTTCTTGATGTTGACCATGATTTTTATCTTCATCCCAAGGGCCTCTGTTTCAGCCAATCGAATTCACGAAGTCTTGAAAGTCGATCCTGAAATAACCGATCCTGATAATCCAAAGCAATTCCCAAAGGATTTCAAAGGAGAAGTTGAGTTCAGAAATGTCTGTTATCGTTTCCCGGGAGCTGAGGAAAACATTTTAAATCATATCAGTTTTACTGCCAAACCCGGGGAGACCACGGCAATTATCGGTTCGACTGGGTCAGGAAAGTCCACTTTGTTGAATATGATACCCCGATTTTACGATGTTTGTGGGGGACAAATTCTGTTGGATGGGATTGATATCCGAGAGGTTAAACAACATGATCTTCGAGATCATATCGGTTATGTCCCCCAAAAAGGGATCCTTTTCAGCGGAACGATTGAATCCAACCTGAAATACGCCGATGATGACGCAACGTTGGAGGACATTCAAAAGGCAGCGGAAATAGCACAGGCGACGGAGTTTATTGAAACAAAGGAAGAAAAGTATCAAACCCCTATCTCCCAGGGCGGTATCAACGTATCGGGGGGACAGAAGCAACGGTTATCCATTGCCAGGGCGTTATTGAAAAGACCAGAGATATTCCTCTTCGATGACAGTTTTTCAGCTCTTGATTTTAAAACTGATGCGGCATTAAGGCGAAAACTCAAACAGGAAACCGGTGAGAGCACCATGATCATTGTTGGACAGAGAATCGCTACTATCAAAAATGCCGAGCAAATCCTTGTCCTGGATGAAGGGAAGTTGGTTGGCAAGGGCAGGCATGATGAACTGATGAAAACCTGTCAAACGTATCAGGAAATTGCAAGGTCTCAGCTCTCAGAGGAGGAATTGTTATGAGCCAGGATAATCCTAAAACAAGAAGACAACCCCCAAGACGCGGTGGACGCGGAGGAGGCCCCGGAATGATGGCCGGAGCGGAAAAGCCAAAAAACTTTAAGGCCACAATGCGAAAACTGGTGAAGGAATTGAGCCAGTACAAAGTACGGATTATCATCGTCTTTATCTTTGCAGCTTTAAGTGCCTTTTTTATGATCCTCGGCCCGAAAATTTTAGGGAACATAACCACTGAACTGTTCGAAGGGTTGATGAATAAAATCAGAGGAACGGGTGAGGGTATTAACTTTGATTCGATTAAACAAACGATCCTCTTTCTGCTGGGGCTGTATGTTTGCAGCGCACTGTTAGCGTATATACAAGGGTGGATCATGTCAGGTGTTTCGGCTAAGGTCACCTATCGATTAAGAGAACAGATTTCTATGAAAATAAACAACCTGCCGTTAAAATACTTTGATAAAACACCCCAGGGTGAAGTGTTATCGCGTGTAACAAATGACGTTGATACCATCAGTCGAACGTTGAATCAAAGTTTGACACAGATGATAACATCCGTGACCACGGTCATCGGGGTTATTGTTATGATGTTTACCATCAGTTGGCAAATGACTTTGGTGGCATTGTTAATCCTGCCTCTTTCTGCAGTACTCATTGCTTTAGTTGTCAAACAATCCCAAAAATACTTTAAAAAACAACAGGATTATCTGGGACATGTGAACGGCCATGTGGAAGAGATGTACGGTGGTCACGTGGTTGTCAAGGCCTTTAATGGGGAAGAAGACAGTATCAAAAAGTTCAACGAGATTAACAATGTCCTTTATGATTCCGCTTGGAAATCCCAGTTTTTGTCCGGCATGATGATGCCGATCATGAAGTTTGTAGGAAATATCGGTTATGTGCTTATCAGTATCCTTGGAGGGTGGTTTGCCGTTAAGCGTATCATCACCGTAGGAGACATTCAGGCATTCATTCAATATGTCAGACAATTTACCCAACCCGTGGCTCAGATTGCCAACATCATGAACATCTTCCAACAAACGGCTGCAGCAGCTGAAAGGGTGTTTGAATTTCTTGAAGAAGATGAAGAGATTGCCGAAACGCCAAATCCGGTAAAGAACGTTGAACATAACGGAAATGTGGAGTTCAAGCATGTCCAATTTGGATATGATCCGGATAAAATCATCATCAAAGATTTTTCCTGTAAAGTCAACAAAGGTCACAATATCGCCATAGTCGGGCCAACAGGTGCGGGAAAAACCACTATGGTAAAACTGCTCATGCGATTTTACGATGTCAATTCAGGTGAAATCCTACTTGACGGACACAATATCAAAGATTATTCGCGATACGACTTAAGGGAAAACTTCGGGATGGTCCTGCAGGATACATGGCTCTATAATGGGACTATCTGGGACAATATCAAATACGGACGCCTTGATGCCACAGACGAAGAAGTCCTTGCAGCTGCAAAAGCAGCACATGTGGATACGTTTGTTCATATGCTCCCTGATGGCTATAATCTCATGCTGAATGAGGAAACCACAAACGTCTCCCAAGGACAAAAGCAGTTAATTACCATCGCGCGTGCGATTCTGGCCGATCCCAAGGTGCTGATCTTGGATGAAGCAACCAGTTCTGTAGACACAAGAACGGAAGTACAAATCCAAAAAGCCATGAACAACCTGATGAAAAACAGAACCAGCTTCGTCATTGCCCATCGTTTGTCCACCATTCGCGATGCCGATCTAATCCTGGTAATGAACGAAGGGGATATTGTTGAACAGGGCAATCATGAAGAACTAATTGAACGTGACGGCTTCTATGCGGAGCTTTACAAAAGCCAGTTTGAGGAAGACTTTGTGGAAACGGAAGAATTGATTTAATATCAGATAAATTGAGATTACACTTCAAGGGGATAGCTGCGCTGTTACTTGCCTGAAAACCGGCCAAAGCTTAGCAATCCTCCTGTTGCAATCAAAGCGATCAAGGAAATTGCAGTTATGGCGACAAGCTGGATGGCTTCTATGAGAGTTCCCTTTGAATGTAGTCGAGAATTTTCGGTTACTTCTCTTTCCGCTTTTTGAATAAGCGTTGATTTCTCTCATCTGGTTCCCTGAGTATGTATGGAATTTGAGACAGAATGTTACTTAAATCAATTTTTGTTTGATGATTCCCTTACCTTCTTTTACAGAACATGCTGCATACGCTCCATTGATAAATGTCAACTGAGGTGGGAGATGACCCAAATCAACATCGTAAACAACCGGCACATTCAAATCTTCCAAGCCTGATCTTAAGGCATCTTCCAGAGTGAAGTTTTCAATGGGAGAAAGTCCTTTAGACCTTCCGAAGATAAACCCTTGGCAATCCTCAAACCAGTGATTCATTTTCATTTGCCATAGGGTTCTGTAAATGTCTGTGGTGTTCATTTCACAGCTTTCAAAATACCAGATGATTCCGTCTTCTGAACAGGTATTCAAATAATTCTTCACCGGTGGAACAGAAATTACTTGATGTATCATGTATAATTCCCCTACAAAGGCATGAAAACCCCTTAAATAAAGGTGTAGGGGAGCCCCCGTGTGGGCTCCCGCAGAACAATTCCCGAAACGATTTTTTGGGAAATCGATCGAAAAAATGGTTTTTGCAGTGGAACCATTCGATTATAACATCAAAAAAATCGCAAACAGAACCGCCCTAAAGGTGCAAAGGTGATTTTTGTATTTTTTGTGAAGTGATATACTTGAATTAAAACACTAATGGTAAAGCAACGATGTTTAAAAAAAAGCGAGAATGCTTCCAAGGAGGCAAGTATGATTGTAGCCATAGGAGATATACACGGTTGTTTTGACCCGTTAAAAGCCCTGATAAGAACCATTGAAGGGTATCGAAGCGAAGTGGAAGGTATTGAATACATCTTTATTGGCGATTACATCGACAGGGGTCCTTCTACAAAGGAGGTTCTTGATTTTCTCATCGATTTTAATGCCAAAAAGACCTTTCTCATGGGAAATCACGAGCATATGCTACTGGCCTACTACAAGGGGTCAAAACACTATCAAAGTGTAGGAGAGGCATGGCTTCAAAAAAACAATGGAGGATTGTTGACTTTACAGGATCTGGATCCTAAGGCTTCAATAGGGGAAAAACGGGGGTTTAGTGTCTATTCTGAAATTGTAACCGAACCGCGTCCCTTTGTTTTGGACCACAAGTATAAAGTGTTTTTTGAATCACTGAAATTTGCGTTAATAAGGGAGTTGGAGATATCTGGAAAACGATATAAACTGCTCTTTTCTCACTCCGTTCCAAATCACAGAATTCCCATCCGGGACCTTATGGACTGTGAATCTTATGAAGCATTTGATGAGTTGAACGCCCAATACGATATACCCCCTGAGAAAATGAATCTGTGGAATCGTGATTTTCTGATCGAACCCTTTGAAGAAGCTACTTTGATTCACGGGCACACACCAACCATCGTTGTAGATGAATATATCAAAAAAGAAAGAATGATTTATACACAGAATAAAAAGATGCCGAGAATGCAGAAGCCGGCAACAAAATACGTGGATTATTTTACCGATAAAAAAGGAGATATGCAAGCGGGTGTTTGTTTTACAATCAACAAAAAGTCTAGCAAAATCATACAAATCGATATTGATTCCGGAGCTGTTTACGGCAGCCGTTTGTCAGCCATTACCTTTCCTCAGTCTGATAGAGAATTGGAAATCATGGATCAAATGGGAATTCTTATGAACCCAATTTATGTCAGTTGCTCGGATGGCTATTACAATCGGTGGACCAGCATTCAGAAGACGTATTTAAACCTGTCAATGCTGTCCTATTTTAATAGAAAGTGGTAAAAGATTTCCCGGACCGAGGAGTCCGAATTGAAAGGCCTCGTGTTTTCGAAAAGAGTTCGTGTAAGATATAAATTGGAATCTCAAAAGTAGTTCTAAAAATTACTGACAGATTGGCATTATCTACGCCCACTTCTGATTTTTATCTCCGGTAGTATAATAAACAAGTACAATGCAGAAAATTGTAAAAAAGGAGTGACTGGAATGAAAAGAATTCTCGTTTTTCTCTTTATTTTTATAGGTGTTTCCAGTGGATTTGCTTTAATGACAGCCTTTTTAACCACAGCAGATGCTACCGAGGTGATGATCCTTGGAGATTTTACAAATTACGAACCGGAAAAGATGCAGCAAATGAATGCCCTTTGGCGCTATATGGTTGATTTAGAACCGGGAACATATCGGTATCTGTTTCTGGTTGATGGTGTTCGACAACTCGATTTTAAGAATACGGATTTAGAGATTTACAAAGGCCAGGTCTATAATACAAGAATCGTTAGTGAACGCACTCCATCAAATTTGAGAGATGGCCAAGTCTCAAAGATCTATTTCGAAACATCCCGAGAATACATCAATCCGGTTGAAAAAGGGGAAATTTATCTGACCATCGGTTTTGATGAAGGGGATGTTGAGGATGTTGTTCTCCAATCTAATGCCCACGAATACACAAAAGAACAGTTCGTTCACCGAAAAGTGGCCTATTACAGATTTCACATAAAAACCCCGGCTCCCATCCTCAAATACCGGTTTGTGATTCAAGATTCCGAAGAAATTGTCTATGGCTGTAACCACTCGGAAGAATTTTTTGCTTTTGATTTCGACAACCCCCTGATCGACTATATGAACATCCCGAAATGGTCTAGAGGGGCTATCGTGTATCAGATCTTCCCGGATCGCTTTAAAAACGGGAATACAGAGATTGATTTGGAAAACACACCGGATTGGACTGCCACACCCACCGGAGTTCAGCTA